>JAAWQM010000091.1 GCA_022800525.1 Oscillospiraceae bacterium | reverse complement strand
CTTCCCGTGGTTAAGTATAGCAACATTTTTACGCGATGGCACCTCGTCGTTTCATTACCTCGTCGGTGCCTTTCGCAGAAAGGCGATTTATATATATGTATCTGGTAATGCTGGAGAAGAGCAAGACCTATAACAGGGTCACAAAGAAGGTCATTGAGGAGCATGTGGAAAACCTGAGACAGATGGACGATGCGGGAAAGCTGGAGCTCTGCGGCGTACTCAAAGGATATCCGGGAATGGCCGGTATGTATATCCTGAAAACAGGGAGCCGCGAGGAGGCCGAGGCGCTTTGCGGCAGGGAGCCGCTTGTGACCGGCGGATACGCGACTTATAAATTGGCTGGTTTGCAGATTGCAAACCGCGAAAACAATTACTTGCTGTGAGCCATAAGGGATAAACAGGGAACACTTTAACAAAAAGGAAGAACAAAAGATGATTAACATGATCCAGAACGCCAAGGACCAGGTCCTTGCGCTGACCGGGAAAGCCTATGAAAAGGCTGCCGCCGCCGGGAAGCTGCCCGGGGACGTATCCGTCCGGGCCGGGGTGGAGATTCCCAAGGACCCCGCCAACGGCGACTACACCACCACCTTTGCGTTAGCCGCTGCCAAGGCCATGAAAATGCGTCCCCGTGAAATCGCGGAGATTCTGCTGGAGAACCTGGACCTGACGGGCAGCTATTTCGCCTCCGCCGAGATCGCCGGGGCGGGCTTCCTCAACTTCCGCCTGGGCAAAAGCTGGTTTGAGGGCGTACTGAACGCCGTGGACAGCGAGGGTCCGGCCTACGGACGGTCCGATGCGCTGAAGGGCCGGAAGATCATGGTGGAGTTCGTCTCCGCCAACCCCACCGGCCCCATGCACATGGGCAACGCCCGGGGCGGCGTGCTGGGCGACACCCTGGCCGCCGTGCTGGAGGCGTCCGGCGCGGAGGTCTGGCGGGAGTTCTACGTCAACGACGCAGGCAACCAGATTGAGAAGTTCGCCAACTCCCTGGAGGCTCGGTATTTGCAGATCATCCTGGGGGAGGACGCGGTGGCGTTCCCCGAGGACGGCTACCACGGCGACGACATCCGGGATCTGGCCCAGGCGTACTATGACGCCCACGGCAGCGGCCTCAAGGACGCTTCCAGAGAGGAGCGCCACGCCGCCCTGGCTAAATTCGGCCTGGAGCGGAACATCCCCAAAATGAAGGAAGACCTCCGCCGGTATAAGATTGAATACGACCAGTGGTTCTTCGAGTCTGAGCTCCACGACACCGGCTACGTGGCGGAGACGGTGGACAGGCTCACCGCCGCTGGGTACACCTACGAGAAGGAGGGCGCGCTGTGGCTCGCCACCAGCCGCATCCTGGAGGAGAACTGCCGCAAGGCCGGGAAGAGCGACAAGGACATCGCCAAGCTGGATCTGAAGGACGACGTGCTGCGCCGGGCCAACGGCTTCTACACCTACTTCGCCGCCGACATCGCCTACCACCGCAATAAGTTTGAGAAGCGGGGCTTCGACCGGGTCATCAACATCTGGGGCGCGGACCACCACGGACACGTGGCCCGGCTGAAGGGGGCCATGGACGCCCTGGGCCTGGATGGAACGGGGCGGCTGGACATCGTGCTGATGCAGCTGGTGAAGCTGCTGCGGGACGGCGAGGTGGTCCGGATGTCCAAGCGCACCGGCAAGGCCATCTCCCTGACAGACCTCCTGGACGAGGTGCCTGTGGACGCGGCCCGGTGGTTCTTCAACGCCAAGCCGGACACCCAGATGGATTTTGACCTGGGCCTCGCCGTCCGGGAGGACAGTGAAAACCCCATCTACTATGTGGAGTACGCCCACGCCCGCATTTGCAGCCTTATCCGCAATCTGGCCGCCGAGGGACACGGCGTCCCCGCTGTGGCGGACATCGACGCAGCCCTGCTTTCCGGCGAGACGGAGACCGCCCTCATCAAGCAGCTCTCCCTCTTCTGCGACGTGCTGCGGCTGGCCGCCCGGGACTACGACCCCAGCCACCTCAACCGCTATCTGGTGGAGTTGGCGGGCTGCTTCCACCGGTTCTACACCGCCTGCCGCATCAAGGGCGAGGAGGACAAGGTCCTGAACGCCCGCCTCAAGCTGGCGGACGAGGCCCGTAGCGTGCTGAAAAACGGTCTGGCCCTGCTGGGCGTGGACGCGCCGGAGAAAATGTAGGGGGCTGACCATCGGCCCGCTGGCGGAATCTGCAAAAATTTCCCCGCAATCTTTGTGAAAGGTCTTGCAATCCTGCGCCATATGGTGTATGATACTGCTGTCGCCGGGGTGAGGGTCCCGGCGGTAAAAATCAATAGGATTGGTAGAGTAAGCATATCGCGTAAAGTGGCAAGCGGCTGGGAAGTTGCCCTTGCACGAAAGGCCCCCGCGAAATAGGGCCTACGATGGTGTGCTGCATCCGCTACCGCAGACAAAACGGATGTGCGACATGCCAATCTCGGCCGCAGAATGCGGCTTGGATTGGCGTGTTTTTCCGTTATGTCATGCTGCAGCCTACTTTACCTCCTAAAACAGCCTGCAATCAGGCGGAATTTTAAGGAGGAACGCGTCATGAAGCGTACCAAACCCCTCAGTGTCCCCGCTCGCGGGAACGGCCCCTGCTATCCATTCGGAAAGGAGGTGCCGGTCCGATGAACCGCGTCAACAAATCCACCGCCTTGTACTCCAGCCCACTTTCCAAGGCTTACTGGAAGGACGCCGCCGCCGAACTGCGGGACACCCGGATGCTGGTGTTTGCGGCGCTGATGATCGCGCTGCGGGTGGCCCTCAAGAGCCTGGGCATCCCCATCGCCGCCGATTTGAAGATCAACATTGCTTTCTTCGTCAACGCCTTCGGCGCGATGATTTTCGGCCCCGTGGTGGCCATCGTGGCCGCCGCCATCTCCGATACCCTGGGCTGTCTGCTGTTCCCTTCGGGAGCGTACTTCTTCCCCTTTATCTTTATTGAGATCGCCGGGTCCCTGATTTTTGCCCTGTTCCTCTACCGGGCCAAGGTCACCGCTACCCGCGTCATCCTCTCCCGGTTCTGCATTGACTTCTTTGTCAACATCGTGCTGAACACGCCCATTATGTGGCTGTACTATAAGATGATCCTGGGCAAGTCTTACGTCATTTTCCAGCTGCCCCGGATTATCAAGAATCTGGCCCTGTTCCCCCTGGAGTCCGTGCTGCTGATCCTGTTTTTAACGATCATGATGCCCGTGGGACGGCGGTTCGGCCTGCTCTATGACAAGGGCGAGCATCTGAAGATGCAGAAGCGTCAGGTCGCGCTGCTGGCCAGCCTGTTCATTATCGGCGTAGCCTGCGTGGGCGGCTACTACATTTATAATTATAACACGACAAACCACGCCTCCTCCCTGCCGTCTGCGGAGGTCGCCAGCATCAATGCGGCCATTGGCCGTCAGGCGGCAAATGAGGGCTTGCTGGAGGACGGCCAGATTATTGCCGCCAGCAAGGTTTACAAAAAAGTGGGCGGCGACACTACGGTAGAGTTCAGTATCTACCAGTCCTCGGAGGCCACCGACCTAGCTGCCGCCTCCGGCTACCTGGACAAGAACGCCAAGACCGATGAGACCCTGACCCCGGCGGGCTCCGGCACGGCTGTGCTGGTCAAGGGCAGCGCCGGGAATGTCACCAGCCTGACCATCCATACAGAGACAGAGGAGTAAAAACAGCATTCCTCTTATGCTGGAGTACGTGTCCCCGGAAGCTTTTATGACAGCTTTGACCTGTTGGAGCGGTACATCACCGGCTTTGCCTGGGAGGGGCTGGCGGTGAAGTTCTGCAACAACGCCGAGGGCGTGGTGTCCAGGCGTATGGAGAGGGAGCTTCCGCCTGATCTTGGCGTTCCGGCGATCCGTATACTTAACCGGCATTTTGAGGAGCATTTCGCGCTGTTCTGCGAAACTGTGCGCAGAATCAAGGACGGAACGTTTACTGAGGAAGAAATGGAACGGCAGTGGAGGGACTATTGGATGAATCCATACCTCTACGGGGAGGAGCCGTTGGAACAGCTTGCAGTTTACAGCTTCGGGAATGAGCTGTACGGCTGTATCTATGACCATTTCGGGCTGGACGCAGTTTATGAGTGTTTTTATCATCCCGCGCAGGTGATTTCCTGTTTCAACCGGGCGGCGTGCGGGTATATTATTCCGGAATAGTGGAAGCGGGCTGCCGGGAGCGGCGGCCCCTGCGGGTGCATCGCCAGGACCGCAGAGCAGCGCCTTTCGGTGCGCCCCTACAGATCAGAGCAGCCAAACTGGGATTTGAAAGGAAAAGATTCATGTCTGATTTCAGTTTGGTTCTTTTCCCACGAGGGAGAAGAGCGTCCTCCGGGCTGGCAAACTTGTACAATGAAATTGTGAAAAATTTGTCAGACCTGCCACTTGCATCCCCCCCAAGACCTTGGTATAATTTGAATGTACGCTGGGGGCGGATAGGACCCGGGGGCGTACCACATAATTGGCGCCGGGGTCGCGGACGATTGAAGCGCGGCGTCAAAATAAATATTTTTCCCGGGGGTGGTGAAAGATCCCGGGAAACAAGGAGGATTCCTATGGCAATTGAATTCAAGGACGGAAAGTATGTAGACCCGGTCACCGGGCGGGTGACCCTGGACCCCACTGTCTACAAGGATTGGCAGATCGCGGAGGAGGCGGAGCGCACGCTGCCCCCTGTGAAGGAATTCCAGGAGAAGCTGGGGCTCCTGCCCGATGAGATCATCCCCTACGGCAAGACGCCGAAGCTTGACTTCATCAAGATCATGAACCGCCTGAAGGACAAGCCCGACGGAAAGTTCATCGAAGTCACCGCCATCACCCCCACCCCCCTGGGCGAAGGAAAGTCCACCACTTCCCTGGGCCTGATCGAGGGTCTGGGCAAGCTGGGCAAGAACGTGGGCGGGTGCCTGCGCCAGCCCTCCGGCGGCCCAACCATGAATGTCAAGGGTACCGCCGCCGGCGGCGGCAACGCGCTTCTGATGCCCATGACGGAGTTCTCCCTGGGTCTCACCGGCGACATCAACGACATCATGAACGCCCACAACCTGGCGATGGTGGCCCTCAACGCCCGGATGCAGCATGAGCGCAATTATGATGATGAGCAGCTTGCCAAGCGCGGCCTCAAGCGCCTGGACATCGACCCCAAGCGGGTGGAGATGGGCTGGGTCCTCGACTTCTGCGCCCAGGGCCTGCGCAATATCATCATGGGCGTGGGCGGCAGCAAGGACGGCTACCTCATGGAATCCAAGTTCGGCATCGCCGTGGGAAGCGAGCTGATGGCTATTCTGTCCGTGGCCAAGGACCTGAAGGACCTGCGGGAGCGCATTGGCAAGATCGTGGTGGCCTATGACCGCAAGGGCAACCCCGTGACCACCGAGGATCTGGAGGTGGCCGGCGCCATGACCGCCTGGATGCGCAACTGCATCAACCCCACCGTGTGCTACTCCGTGGAGCACCAGCCGGTGCTCATCCATGCCGGCCCCTTCGCCAATATCGCCATCGGGCAGTCCTCCGTCATCGGCGACCGGCTGGCCCTGAAGCTGTTCGATTACCATGTCACCGAGTCCGGCTTCGCCGCTGACATCGGCTTTGAGAAGTTCTGGAACGTGAAGAGCCGTCTGAGCGGCCTGACCCCCAATGTGTCCGTGCTGGTGGCCACCATCCGCGCTCTGAAGATGCACGGCGGCGGTCCCGCCGTGGTGGCTGGCCGTCCTCTGCCCGATGAGTACACCCAGGAGAACCTGGGCCTGCTGGAGAAGGGCTGCGAGAACCTGTTCCACCATGTGGAGACCATCAAGAAGTCCGGCATCGTACCCGTGGTCTGCATCAACCAGTTCTACACCGACACCGAGGAGGAGATCAAGCTCATCCGCCGCCTGTGCGCTGAGCAGGGCGTCCGCTGCGCTCTCTCCAACCACTGGCGTTACGGCGGCGAGGGCGCCATTGAGCTGGCCGAGGCCGTCATTGACGCCTGCAACGAGAAGAACGAGATCAAGTTCCTCTATCCCCTGGAGATGCCCCTGCACGAGCGGGTGGAGAAGATTGCCAGGGAGGTCTACGGCGCGGACGGCGTGGACTGGGCGCCCCTGGCCCTGGAGAAGGCCAAGCGCTTCGAGAGCGATCCCAAGTACGCCGACTACTGCACCATGATGGTCAAGACCCACCTGTCCCTGAGCCACGAGCCCAGC
>JAAWQM010000090.1 GCA_022800525.1 Oscillospiraceae bacterium | reverse complement strand
GGACGCATACTGTCCTTATATTTTGATAAATCGGCATTCCGCAAACACGATAATATTACTGGAACATATTGCGGCTTTGCCGAACCAATCTGCGCAAGAGCCTTTATGCATTGTCTGGCCGTAATTGGCTTTTCATCTGTACTATGCGCAAGAAAGTCAGACATTATCAAGTCAAAACGGTTTTCTTCATCCCACTGAGCATTTGCCGCGAGGATATACAACACTCGATTTCTCACAAATGATTTTGGATGATCAAGCAAAGAGGCGAAGTCATCAAAATATTCGTACCATTCATCGGTTTCTTGACTTTCTGATATAATTTTGTCGGCAAAAGCGCAAGCATATTTATCGTCTTTTGCTGTCAACTTTGCTATAATGTTTTCTATCATGGCTATCTCCCTAACTCACGATTTGTCGAATCGAGTATACCATCAATGCTAACGACATTCAACCCTCATCTATAAGGCGCTGATAGTAGTGGCAAACAGTTCTGTCAGCATCGCTTCATCATCAGCAATCAATATGTAATTATAGTTCCTACTTTAAAATCCGGAACTAATAACCCATTTGTGACACCCCTTTTTTATCAGAGTATGGCATAACGGTCAAAAGTCAAGAAATGGTCAAAACCATCCAATTCATTTTTGATGTTTCACCGGGCTTTCTGATTCCCTTTTGCATGATAACCGCACAGCTTGCATACTGCAATCATCTCGGCGCGGACAGCGGCGCCCTGATACGCCGCCTTGACAGCGCCCCCAGAAAATGTTATGATAGCATCCGTATTTTGTTCCTTGGGGAGGCTTTCCAATGAAACGCAACTGGAAGCCGCTGGCGCTGACTGTGCTGGCGCTTCTGCTGGCCGTGCAGATGATGGACGCGGCCTGGCTGACCTGGTTTGGCGGGAGCTGCCGCCTGCCGGTGCTGATGTTCCACCACCTGTCCGATACCCCCAATCCAGTGACTACTGTGACTCCGGAGCGGTTCCTGGAGCAGATGACCGCCCTGAAGGACGCCGGATACCACGCCGTCACCGTCCAACAGGTGATTGCCTATGCGGAGGAGGGGGCTCCCCTGCCGGACAAGCCGGTCCTTATCACCCTGGACGACGGCTACGCCAGCAACCTCACCAGCGCGGCCCCCATCCTGGAGGAGCTGGGCCTGTGCGCCACGGTGTTTGTGATTGGCGTCAATGAAGGGGAGGCGGTGTCTCCTCACACCGGCAAGCCCATAACGCCGCCCAGGTTCTCCTACGAGGAGGCGCTGCCCTGGGTGGAGAAGGGCGTCATAGACGTCCAGAGCCACACCTATGATTTGCACTGGACCACCGCTGAGGGCGGCAGCCGGGAGGGCGTTCTGCGGCGGGATGGCGAGAGCGGCGCGGAGTATCGGGAAGTCCTGCTGGCAGATGCCCGGATGGCCGCCCGGCGGCGGGCGGGACACTGCCTGCTGACAGACTTGGAGGCATTAGCCTACCCCTACGGGTATTTCAGCCGGGAGGCGGACCAGATTTTTCTGGAGGCTGGCTATCGCCTGACCGTTACGACTCAAGAGTTCGTCAACCGGATCTACCCTAGTAAGAGCAATTCCCTGCGGATGCTGGGGCGGTTCAATGTCAATCAGGACATGACCGGCGAGTTTCTGCTCCAGCGCATCGGGTAAAGAGAAACGGGAACGCGCAGGGCTCCGCCAGACCCGGCAACGCCGCCCGTATGGAATAAAAGGAGGAAGCTATGAGAGACCATATTGAGACCATCTGCGTTCAGGGGGGCTACCGCCCCGGGAATGGCGAACCCCGCCAGGTTCCCATTGTCCAGTCCACCACCTTCAAGTACGAGTCCAGCGCGGAAATGGGCAGGCTCTTCGATCTGGAGGCCGAGGGCTATTTCTACAGCCGCCTGCAAAACCCCACCTGCGACCATGTAGCGGCCAAGATTGCCCAGCTGGAGGGCGGCGCGGCGGCTATGCTCACCTCCTCCGGTCAGGCGGCCAATTTTTACGCCGTGTTCAACATCGCCTCCTGCGGGGACCACGTGGTAGCCAGCAGCTCCATCTACGGCGGCACCTACAACCTCTTCGCCGTCACCATGAAGCGTATGGGCGTGGAATTCACGTTTGTAGCCCCCGACTGCTCCGAGGAGGAGCTGAAAGCCGCGTTCCGCCCCAATACGAAGGCTGTGTTCGGCGAGACTATCGCCAATCCGGCCCTGACGGTGCTGGACATCGAAAAATTCGCCCAGGCCGCCCACAGCCACGGCGTACCGCTCATTGTGGACAACACCTTCGCCACGCCCATCCTCTGCCAACCCATCCAGTGGGGAGCGGACATCGTGACCCACTCCACCACCAAGTACATGGACGGCCATGCCGCCGCGCTGGGCGGATGCATCGTGGACGGCGGCAAGTTCGACTGGATGGCCCACGCGGACAAGTTCCCCAGCCTCACCACCCCGGACGACAGCTACCACGGCGTGACCTATGCTGAGCGGTTCGGGCTTGAGGGCGCGTTCATCAACAAGGCCACCGCCCAGCTCATGCGTGACCTTGGCTCTGTGATGAGCCCCCAGAGCGCGTTTATCCTGAACCTGGGGCTGGAGAGCCTTCATGTCCGCATGGCCCGGCACTGCGAGAACGGCCAGGCTGTGGCGGAATACCTGCAAAACCATCCCAAGATCGCCTGGGTCCGCTACAGCGGCCTGCCCGGGGACCCGTATTACGCGGCGGCGCGGAAGTATCTGCCGCTGGGCTCCTGCGGCGTGGTCAGCTTTGGGGTGAAGGGCGGACGGCAGGCAGCGGAGACCTTCATGGCCCGTCTGCGGCTGGGGACCATCGCTACCCATGTGGCGGACGCCCGGACCTGCTGCCTCCATCCCGCCAGCACCACCCACCGGCAGATGAACGACGCCGAGCTGGAGGCCGCAGGCGTGTCCGCCGATCTGGTGCGGCTGAGCGTGGGCCTGGAGAGCAAGGAGGACCTGCTCGCTGATCTGGAGCAGGCGCTGGCCGCAGTGTGACAAGGAGCTTGCGTGATAGATATTTCATATAAAACAGTGCCTGAATCGCAAGGTCTGCACACCCAAACAAGATAATATGGCAACATTACTGTTAACTGTCATCTATATCGCGTTTATCGGCCTTGGCATTCCGGACTCCCTGTTCGGGACGGCATGGCCCGCAATCTATACCGAATTCCAACTGCCCATCTCCTTCGCCAGTTTTGTCAGCGTGACCATCTGCTGCGGGACCATCGTCTCCAGCATGTCCAGCGCAAAGCTCATCCGGCGGTTTGGGACCAACAGGGTCTCGGCGTTCAGCACGGCGCTGACCGCCGCCGCGCTCCTTGGGTTCTCCTTCTCCGGGAACCTGCTGATGATGTGCCTGTGCGCCATTCCGCTGGGACTGGGCGCGGGGGCTATCGATACCGCGCTGAACAACTATGTGGCCCTGCACTACTCCGCCACCCACATGAGCTTCCTTCACTGCTTTTTCGGCGTCGGCGTGTCCGTCAGCCCCTTCGTTCTGTCGCTGGTCATCAGCGGCGGCTCCGGCTGGCGGGGCGGCTACCGGATCGCCTTCGGCATTCAGCTTGCCATCACAGCCCTGCTGGCGGTCACGCTGCCGGTCTGGAAAAAGGTTCATGGACAGCCGGAGTCCGGGGAGGGGCGGGAGGCCAGGGACCTGAGCCTCCGGGATATTGCCCGTATCCCTGGGGTGAAGCTGATGTGGTGCCTGTTTATCACCTCCTGCGCCATTGAGTGTACCTGCGGAAATTGGGCCAGCACATTTCTGGTGGAATATAAGCATACGGCGGCGGAACAGGCCGCCCGGATTGTCATGTTCTACTATGCAGGCATGACGCTGGGACGGTTCCTGTCCGGGCTGCTGGCCGCGCGGCTGGACAGCTGGAGGATCATCGCCATCGGCCAGGCAGTACTGGGCGCCGCCCTTGTGATTCTGCTGATTCCCGGCGCGCCGGCGGCAGCGGCGGCAGGGCTGTTCCTGGTGGGCCTGGGCAACGGGCCGATGTTTCCGAATTTCAACTACCTCACCCCCCAGAGCTTCGGGGAAGAAGCGTCCCAGGCCGTCATGGGAACCCAGATGGCGGCGTCCTACGCGGGCATCATGGCAGCCCCGGCGGTCTGCGGCCTGCTGGGGCAGTCCGCCGGCATGGGAATTTTCCCTTTTTATCTGCTGGTCTTTTATCTGGTGATGCTGGCCGTCACGCAAAAAGCAAGGAAGCTGCTGAAACGGTAAAATGCGTATGGAAGCCACTGCCGCGCCATCAATTTTAACTGATGTGGTAAATCAAAACCACCCGTTGAACAGGTGGTTTGAGCAGGCCCTATAAGGGCCTATTCCCTGTGGTGGCTCCCTAAAGGGAACACTGAAAAATAGCTTCAATCACGCTTATTGCACTGCTGCCCCTAAAGGGGCATACTGTACAATTTTGGCGAATCAGCTTCTTGCCCTTTTGCTAAATCATGCTGTAATCATTCGGTCAACGTCTGAGAGAACCTCCTGCTTTGTTTGACTGTGGTTGCCAGACTACTCTCATCTTTCCGCAGGAGGTTCCCTCTTTTGCTAAAGCTTTTTTATCGACCCCCAGTTCAACTGGGGGTTTATTGTCGCGAAAGCGCCAAAAATGGAACCGCTGGGCAGAAAAGCGCGGCGGTTCCAGAACCGGGTACTGCATTGAACTGATGGAGACTGCTGACGACAGCCGCAACGCCTGATTTCATAGAGAGAAACCGGGGATTTCAATGTGGTCGATATCGGCCGGGTGAAAATCGGGAAGCTGAACTACCACCCGTCGGATATTGACTGGGCGAAGTTCGGACTGGATGCCGGGGCTACGTGCCGGGAAATGGACCTGAACTACTACATCAAGGACAGCCTGTGGAGAGAGACGGAAAAGTGATTGATTTTCCCTTGAAACCATCGGATTTGTCCGGATATGACGAGGTGCTGTATGAGTGAATTTACCGTGGACTGACTGTAGGAAGACCTGGAAAGCCTTAAAATGAATAACACCTTGGCGATTCTGGACAACTACCTGGAACGGGCGGTGGCAAAGAACCTCAATATTGTGGACGTTTTGGATGATATCTTCTCATGAGAAGACATCTGCTGTCTTCACTTCCAACAGGACCTGCTCCCAGTTGGATGAGGTCTTTGCCGACGTTCCCATTGCCTCCGCTATCCTGGGCCGCGTTCTGCATCTAATGTGAGATTTTGACCTCATACCTGATTTTATTAAACACATTCAGTTATCTTGCGCAAAATCCTGGGAATAGGGACAGTCCTTTGAAACATAGTGTGGGAAAAAAGGAGGAATGCATATGCTTTCAACTGTAATGTTGCTGCTGCGTGGCAGCCTGTTCTTATCGCTCCATCTGGCAGGGAACGCCGGTTCCTTCCCCAAGCCCCTCAATGCAGAGGAGGAGCAGATGTATCTGGCCCGCTGCGCCGAAGGGGACCTGGATGCCCGGAACGTGCTCGTGGAACGGAATATGAGGCTGGTGGCGCATATTATTAAGAAGGGTTGAAGCAAACGGAAGATTTTTCCCGGTCAAAAACGGCCCTCCAAGGGCCGCCGAATTTCAGATGGATATCCAAGTGCAGCACCTCTTTGGTGCTGCTTTTTTTGACCACAATATGGTCTAAAATCGTGGTGACCAGGGCGGAATCGATCCCGTTTTGAAAGGCTAGCTCCTGTTCCAGCGCGGTACGGATCTCCCCTAACTGTGCTGTGGTCTGTTTGCCTTTTTCTGATTCCATCTGAATTACCGACAGCTTTTCCTCCAGTGTCTTGATTTGCTCATTAAAGCCGTCGTTGCGCTGCTTGAACTCCGCTGTGGAGATGACCCCTTCAATGCTCATCTCCAGCAGGCGGTCTTTTTTTGCCTGGATGGAGGAAAGGTCTTCCTCAATGTGACGGATGTCCTGGGCGTAGTCGTGCTCGTCGGGGACAGACTGGAGGACGGTCACCACTGCGTCAATAATAGCTTGTTTGTTCTGGGTCAGCTGGTCGAAAATTTGAGCCATGATCTGATCCAGTTCTGTAGTACGCAGTTGGGGGGCGGAGCAGGCCACCCGGCCGCGGTTCCGGTATACCCGGCACTGCCAAACCTCTTTTTCGCCTTTGGAGCTTCTCAGCACCTGCCGGTGGAAGCTGGTGCCGTGCTCCTCGCAGATGATTTTCCCGCTGTAGGGGTAGCGGTTGTGGAACTCCGCCGCGCTCTGGTGGGACATCATTTGCTGGCTGCGGCGTTTGTAGAGGGCGTTGGCCCGGTCCCACAGCTCCTCCGACACGATTGCCGGGATGGATGGGTCCGGGTACATGACCCACTCGCTTTCGTCCAGGAAAACCTTCCGCTTACTGCGATAGTCC
>JAAWQM010000112.1 GCA_022800525.1 Oscillospiraceae bacterium | reverse complement strand
CAGTCCAAGCTACCCCTACCTGAACGAAGAAGGCAGAACCTACGAGTACATTGCGTTCAAATAACAGGGGAACCCCCCAAGGGCCGAAGCCCTTGGGGGGTTTTTTCCATTCAGGAAAGTAAAATTTGTTTGCTTTAGGGCTGAGCTGCAGCCACAACAGTGAAGGTAGCCTCGACAGTCAGGCTTCCATCTTCGTTGACGGTAGCCTTTCCAAAGGTCATATCAGTTCCAGTAACTGTAGGTTCACCAAAGAACTTACCCGCAGCAGGCTTAAACGTGAATCTAACAGTAACCGTTTCACCCACCTGTGCACGCAGGATCATATCTTTGTCGGTGTATTCTGTCCCGTCATCTGTAACAAGCTTTACATACTCAACCTTCGCGTCTGTTGTATCAATAGAGTCAACCTTCGCGAGCTCAGTCTCATCAAAATCAATCTTGCCAACAGTAACGGAGAACGCCGCACCCAAGGCAATAGTATCCTGCTTTGTCAGAACCGTAACCACATAGATACCATCTTTCTCCAGCTCAACCGTCATCACGCCGTCATCATCAGGCATAACACGGTTGTTGGTTGCAGTGGCACTGGCGGAAGCCTTATACTCTACGTTCACGGCATCAGTTCCATCCTTCTTCAAGGCCAGGGTGGAGCCAACAGCCACATAGAAAGTGCCGGCATTTCCGTTGCTGCCCATAACCGCAGCGTCTACTTCCTTCTCAATTTCGCCAAAGGTCTGCTTCGCAGTAAACCCATCAGGCACCGTCACGCTGACAGCGGGTACCAGGGTCATCACACCGTCTTCCACATAATCCTTGCAAGTCGCTGTAACCGCACCGGTACCATCTTCAGCCAGAGTAACCACATCAGCAGTTGCGACAGAAGCACTCTCACTGCCAGATTCAGTATTGATAGGGACGTACTTACCTGCCAAGCTGGAGGGAGCACCAGTGATGTTTACGCCGTTCGCGTTATCGAAGACACCGATGGTTGTACCCTTTGCAACGACCTTGATGCCTTTCAGAATCTTGACCGTCAAAGCTGTACTAGCAGCTTCAACAGAAGTGACGGTTGCGCCGATCGTAACTTCGCCGACTTCAGCGTAGGCAATGCTGTCAAGAATCTGCTTGCTGTCGATATCAACAACATAATATGCCGCCGCCGCAGAAGTAACAGAGTTCACAACCAAACGAGCGCCAACCTGGACAAAGCCACTAGCCTGGCCACTGGTAGTTCCCAATGTCACGGACTCCATCCCGGTTTTGGAAGCTGTCACAGTAAAGTCAACGCCGCTGGACTCGCCAAGGGTAAGTGCGCGGGCAGTAACATAGCTGACATCTTTATTAGTAGAGGCAACTGCAAGTTCACCACTAGAAGTAACGGTCACATCAGCAACACCGCTCTTCGCAACCGTGTCCGCAGCAAGGTAACTGCCTGCGGCCACGCCTGTCAACTTGGCACTTGCATTGTTTTCCACGTAGCCAGCCAGCTTACCATCAACAGTAACCTTGTAAACACGGGTAAGCACAACGTCATACTTGTCGCCGTTGGCCACAGCAATAATGTTTCCAGTAGTAACGTTGCCTTTAGCCGGTACATAATCGTCATTGACCGTAAAGGTCAAGCCCTTATCGTTGTTGTTGAGCAGGGTCTCCAGAGCGGTCTTACTCAGACTCTCCTCGCCCTTCTCAGCATCAAGATAGTAGTTGAGGCTGATGCTGCCGCCATTCACGCCTGTAGGATCCGTGATCGTGGGAGCAAAGGTTCCAGGAGCCTTCACGGAGTTAATAACAGCCAGGGCGTTGTCGCGCAGTTCATTGACCTTTGCAACGGTAGTGACTGCCGCGTTGTTGATCTGAGCAATCGCATTTTTGCGGGCAGTCTCAATAGTCTGCTGTTCGGTGTACTCCAAGCCGGGGATAGCAAGCGCCTTGTCAGCGGCCGCGTTAATCTCAGCCACAGCGGCCGCCTTGGTGTCAGCCAAGCTGCCCAGATCGCCGAAGGTGGGGGTGACATAGCCGTTGACCATCTTGAAGTAGAAGACATACAGGGTGTGGGTCGCAGGGTCGCCCTTGTTCAGGACGCTGTCAGAGATGGGCTCGTCGCTCGCGTCCGTCTTACGGAACGCCTGAACGATCTCAAATTTGTCAGCGTTCTTCACGCCGGGGTTCACAGCGGAGTTGGGGACCCAGCAGAAAGCCCGCCAGGTTGTATCCAGGCCAGCGGCGTCGTCGTTGTCAATCGCCAGAGTCTGGATGCCGCGGTTCATCCGGGCGGCGACCTCCTCAGGGTCGCCGCCGGAGATGAATCCGTCATCGTTGTTGCCGTCATTGGTTCCGCCGCTGGGGCCATCGTTGCCGCCGGTCTCGCCAGCCTGGTTCCAGTAGTAGAAGTACACGGTGCTGTCTCCCGTGAGGGTGAAGGTCACGTCAGCGGTGGGGTCCTTCTGGACGCTTTCTTCCGCGCCGTCAACGTAGATCCACAGGTGCAGCTTCCAGCCCATTTCGTCGGAGTAATCCGCGCCGCTGACGTCGGGGAAGTCAACGCCGGCCTTCAGGGTCAGGTTGCCATTCTCGTCAGTGGTGGTGGCAGCGGGCAGAGGCAGAGTCTTATCCTGCCACATGTTGACGCCGCCGTTGGACTCCATGTCATAAGCGAAGGTCACGTTGTAGTTAACCGCAGCGCTGGAGTCGGAGCCTTCGATCTCGATGGTGGTGTCCGCATCAACCGTCACGGTGTAGGTGTAGACGCCGTCCACGAAATCCTCAGCGGGGATAACATTGCCATTGATCTTCAGGGTATCCATGCCCTCGTTCAGCTCGATCTTGATGACCAGCTCGGAACCCTTCTCAACCTTGCCGTCAGCAACCGCAATGCCATTGATGGTGGCGGTCGCGCCGTTGACGACGTACTTCATGTTGACCTCTTCCTTCACAGGAGGATTGGGTCCCTCAGTGCCAGTGTACTGCGCAATAGCGATCCGCTCAGCAAGGGTCTCCAGGAAGTTGGGGTTATCCCAGCCGTGGATGTAGGGAGGAACAAACTTGTCACTCAGGTCAACAATGTAGCCGACAGTGTTGGTCTTGCTGCCGTCGGGGGTGACGCCCCAGATGATGTAGTCGCCTTCGTTGACACGGTTGCTGCCGTGGCTGCCGAAGATCAGCTGGTCAGCCTCGTTGTAGTAAGAGGTGTTGGCATCGTCGATGGACCAAGCATAGCCGTAGCCGCTCGCCAGACGGATGGTAGTGGTGGATTCCAGATCATAGTAGGGGTTATTCGCATCGTTGTCGTCGCTCAGCACATCAACGGTGATGTAAGTGCTGCGCTCCATTTCCTCGTCGGTGCTGCGCACCTGGCCGAAGTAGATGCCGTGCTCATTGAACAGGTTAGCGGTCGCGCGGTCATAGGCCCAGCTGATGGGATAGATATCAGCGGTGTAGATGCCGGCATCGTTGGTAGCCTTGACGTTCCGCAGGCCGTAGAAGCCATAGGCGTTGAACTGGCCGCGCCAGATGTCAACATTGTTGGGGATGATGCCGATAGCGCCCTTGGCGTTGTCGAGGACCTGGAGGTACTTGACGTCGCCGCTGTTCTTGGTGTCGTTGCTGTAGATCAGAGCAACGCTCTCGTAGGTATCCTGGAAGCGATTGATCTCGATAACGATGACGTTCGCGGTCCAGTAGTTCTTGGTCTCAACGTCAACATCGCTGTTGACTGCGACGGCGTACATGGCGTGGATGCCGTTGCCGTCAACGTCGTTAACCTTCAGGTCAGGCACGTTGGAGTAACCAACATACTGACGGATCTCGCCTTCAGCGGAGACAACGAAGAAGATGGTGTCGTCCACAGCGCGGACATACCGGCCGTAGTTGTTGTTATAATAGGCGTCGTTGATCTCGTACAGAGGCTCCTTGCTGCTGACATCATTGAGCGCCAGCTGGATGTAATCCTCGCGGTACTCACCGTTGGTACGGTCAGCGGCAGTGTAGAGGTTGATGCTGTTGTCATTGCTGCCCGGAGTGTACTTCGCGACGTTGGTCCAGGAGTGGTCGGTATTCCCATAAGTGTTATTATAGGTGAACACATGGTTGCTGTTCTCAACGTTCCAATCCAGGGAATGGGTCGCGGGCTGCAGGTAGTTCGGATGAGCGTTGTCGTTCAGCGGGCCAACCCAGCTGTTCAGCATGAAGAAGGGGTTGTAGTTGCTGTTGAGGCTGTTGTAGTAGGAGTTGTTCTCGACGTGGTACTCCTTGATGATCTCATCCTTACCAGCCTTCAGGACCTCGGCGGTCAGGTTGCGGTCGGTGACCCAGGCCTGGTTCATGCCGTTGGTGGGATAGACCTCGGTAATCAGGGCGTAGCGGGTCTCGTTGCTGTAAGCGCGGACGTAGCCGTACTTATCCAGGTACAGGGTGTACTCAACGTTCTCGTCCACCTCGACCAGCTCATCAGGCAGCTTGGTCCAGTTGTCGATATCGGACTGCTCCTTGACGTCGCCCTCGATGGGAGTGGCCTGACGCTCCTTGTAGTTGACAGACTTGAAGGCAGCGGTGGCAGTGTCAGCCAGCTGCATCTGCACAGTGCCGTCAATGACAGCGTACAGAACGATGTCGCCAACCTTGGGCTCGTAGCCGGTGTGCGTCTTGTAGGTAACCTCGGTGATGTCCAGATTGTTGTAATAGTAGGTAGTCGTGTCGTTCTTGGTGATGGAATCGGCAACCTTATCCAGCTCATAGTGAGTGAGCAGGACATACTCGGCCACGCCGTCGTTGTCGTTGTCGATGATCTTCAGCCAATCGCCGTTGCCGGTCTTGGTGACCTTGGTATCCTTGGTGTCCTGCAGATACTCGGCCTTGAACTGGTTCCAGCTCTTGATGTCGGACTGGTCAGTCAGGGAGGAGGTACCAACATAGACTTCGCCGTCAACCCAACGCTCAACCGTGTTATCGGGGTTGATGCCCTTACGGTCGGCAGTGTAGAAGATCTTCTGCATGATGGAGATATCAGCGCTCTCAATCTTCTCTTCGGGCTTGATGGTGCGGGTGTACTCCTCGGGGGCGGCAGCGGTGCCCTTGGTGACTGCCGCGTTCTTCGCCAGGAAGCTCAGCTCAGAAGCGGTAAGGCCAGTGCTGTTGCCAGCGGTGACATCCACAACGTAGCGGATGAGCCAATCAGAGTAATCCTTGATGCTGTCGCCAAAGTTGACAAAGTGCTCGGTGGTCTCGTCAACCTTGATGGAGCCTCTCAGATCCTTGACGGTGGTCTCCTCGCCGTTGTTGTCCTTGACATCGTTGCCGGCGTCAGCCAGATCCAGGACGGTCTTGTCGTCGCGGATGTAGGCGGTGCGGCTCTCACCGATGTCCTCCAGCTCGGAAGCATAGTCCAGAGTGTAGTCCGTGCCGTCCACGGCCTTCAGGCGGGTCTTGTCCTCCGCCATAACGGAACCGTTCTCCAGATCAGCCCACTCGTTGGCCATGACTACGCCGGTGACCTTGTCCAGACCCAGGCGCAGCGCCATGGTGTTGTTGGCGCCGGTGGCGTCGATGTAGAGGTCGCCAGTGACGTAGCTGAACTGCACGTCAGTGTGCTGAATGGTGTTGAACAGAATCTGGAAGACCATGCCGCGGGTAGCGGGCTTGTCCAGGCCCACCTGCTCGCTGGGGCTGACGCCTTCCAGCAGGCCCTCGCGGCGGGCCCAGGCAGCGGTGTTGATCTGCCACTCACTGCCCTCGAACTCACCGTTCTTGCCGTAGCCGATGGAACGCAGGGCCATGGCCAGGACTTCGTAACCGGTGATGTTGCCGGTGGGGTTGAAAGTGCCGTTGCCGTTGCCCTTAACGATCTGAGCGTTGTGGGCATAGCCGATGTAGCCCAGAGCCCAGGCCGAAACGGGGGCCAGGTCGGTGAAGGCTGCGTCCTGCAGGTCGTAGTACAGGTTGGCCTGGGTGTCCTTCACATCCGCGGTGTGGATGCGGTAGGCCAGGGCGGCCACTTCTGCACGGGTGATGGGGTCTCCTTCACGGATGCCGCCCTCGTCGCCGCGAACAACATCCAGACCCTGGAGCACCTTGGAAGCGAGCGCGTAATCACCCGCAGCCGCAGTGGACTCCGCAGCGCTGGCGGTTGCCATGAGGGACAAGCTCATAACCATTGCCAGCACCAGTGCGAGAATCTTTTTGAGATTTCTCATGGTGGATTGTTTCCTCCTTTTTGTTTTGGTAGCAAGGGAATTTTTGGGAACAAACTTTTTCGGGCCAAAACACGCAAAAAGTTCTGAAAAATTGCGTGTTCCCGGCACAAAAAGGCGTTCTGTCATCCCCTTACCGGATGGCGGAGGGAGGGGGAGGTCGTTGGGGCGCAAGGGGTTCGAGATTTTGAAAAGGAAGTCTGGTAGCAAAAATGCGGGG
>JAAWQM010000089.1 GCA_022800525.1 Oscillospiraceae bacterium | reverse complement strand
GACGTCATCGGCAAGGGCGGCTCCGTCATCCAGAAGATCGTGGCCGACACCGGCGCGAAGATCGACATTGAGGACGACGGCACCATCCGCATCGCCTCCGCCAATGCCGAGTCCGCCGAGGCCGCCAAGCACGCCATCGACCAGATTGTATTTATGCCCGAGGTAGGGGCTCTGTACTATGGCCGGGTTGTGCGGCTGATGCAGTTCGGCGCGTTCGTGGAGCTGGCTCCCGGCAAGGACGGGCTGGTTCATATCTCCAAGCTGGCCAACCACCGGGTGGAGAAGGTGGAGGACGTGTGCAAGATCGGCGACATGATGTGGGTCAAGGTCACCGAGATCGACGAGAAGGGCCGCGTCAACCTCAGCCACAAGGACGCCGTCAGGGAGATCGAGGAGAAAAAGGCCCGGGGCGAGGTCATCAAATAATCCGCTGTCAATTGTGCCAGGGAGCAGGGGTATCGTCAGGATACCCCTGCTCCCTTCCTTGTGGGCGGCGGCGTTCACAAGGTCTTGGCGGCAGGATTGCGGGACAAAAGGAACCGGCGTCATCGGAGGACTGCATGTCCGGCAGGCCGGTTGATAGGCAAAGTTCAGAAAAACGGGAGAATTTTTGCATATTATCCCCCTTTTCCTCTTGCGGACAGGCGGTCCGGCATGGTACAATTATCATGTAACATGGGGCAATATGGAAACATGACATAAAGAAAAAGATAGGAGTGCGGAATGGATATTTTCTCCCTGTTTACCCTCTGCGGCGGCATCGCGTTCTTTCTGTACGGCATGTCCCTCATGTCCTCCCGGCTGGAAAAGCTGGCGGGCGGACGGATGGAGCAGCTGCTCAAGAAGATGACCTCCACCCCCATCAAGGGTTTGCTGCTGGGCGCAGTCATTACCATCGCAATCCAGTCCTCCGGCGCGGTGACCGTTATGCTGGTGGGTCTGGTCAACTCCGGCATCATCGGGCTGGGCCAGAGCATCGGCATCATCATGGGTTCCAACGTGGGCACCACGCTGACCGCCTGGATTCTCTCCCTGTCGGGCATCGACAGCGACTCCGTCTGGCTCCAGCTCCTCAAGCCGGAGAATTTCTCCCCCCTGGTGGCCCTTGCTGGCGTAATCCTGCGCACAGTCTACAAGACCGGCAGAAAGCACAGCGCGGGCTCCATCATGGTGGGCTTCGCCATTCTGATGTACGGCACGACGATGATGAAAAACGCCGTCAGTCCTCTGGCGGACATGCCGGAATTCACCTCCATCCTCACCGCGTTCACCAATCCCTTTGTGGGCGTGGCCGTTGGCGCGGTACTGACGGCGGTGCTACACTCCTCCGCCGCCTCCGTGGGTATTTTGCAGGCCCTGTCCATGACCGGCGGCATTACATACGGTATGGCCCTGCCCATCATCATGGGCCAGAACATCGGCACCTGCATGACCGCCCTCATGAGCAGCATCGGCGGCAACCGCAACGCCCGCCGGGTGTCCGTCATTCACGTCTCCTTCAACCTGATCGGCACCTCTATTGGCCTGCTGATCTTTTACGGCAGCGGGCTGTTCATTCATTACGCCTTCATGGACTGGCTCATCAACCCCGCCGGCATCGCCGTGGTTCACAGCATCTTCAACGTGGCCACCACGCTTTTGCTGCTGCCCTTCACCAGGCAGCTGGAGAGGCTGGCCTATCTGGTGGTCCGGGAGGACGCAGCGGAGAAGGACGAGAAAAAGTCCTTCGTGGACGAGCGCCTGCTGAACACGCCCTCCGTGGCCATCGCTGAGTGCGGCGTCAAGACGGTGGAAATGGCCAGGCTGGCGGAGGAGACCATCCTCCGGTCACTGTCCCTGCTGGGAACTTATGACGAGAAGGTTGCCGAGGAGGTCATCAGGAACGAGGACCGGCTGGATCAATATGAGGACCGGCTGGGCACCGTCCTGGTGCATCTGAGCAGCAGGGCGCTGTCCGACGAGGACAGCCAGAATATTTCCAAGCAGCTGCATACCATCGGCGACTTCGAGCGTATTGGCGACCATGCGGTGAACCTGCTGAAGACTGCCCAGGAGATCCATGAGAAGAATATTCAGTTCTCCGGCACTGCATCGGATGAGCTGCAGGTACTGTTGGCGGCGCTGGTGGAGATTCTCTCCGTCACCACCCGGGCCTACGCCGAGGGCAGCCTGCGTCTGGCGGCCCGGGTGGAGCCCCTGGAGCAGGTGATCGACGGGCTGGTGGCGGACATCAAGTCCAATCATATTGCCCGTCTCCAGAAGGGATCCTGCACGATTGAGATGGGGTTTGTGCTCTCCGACCTGCTCACCAACTGCGAGCGCGTCAGCGACCACTGCTCCAACATCGCCGTGGCGCAGATCGAGACGGCGCAGAACCTGTATCAGGCCCACGAGTATCTGAACGCGCTGAAGAACGCCGGAGACGCCGCCTTCCGCAGGAATTTTGACGAGTACAGGCAGAGGTTCTCCGTAAAGAAGGAACAGCACCAGTAAAGGCGGAAAGGGACTGCAAAGAGACACCTCATATAACAGCAGCGGCCTCCTTTTGAGGCCGCTGCTGTTATGATCAGACTGCAATGAAAAACCGAATTGAAGTGGACGCTCCGATATACAGCAGCAGGCGAAAACGCGCTGGTATCCGCCCACCCTCACATCCCTGCCGCAATGCAGAAGAGCTCCCCGTGGGTCAGCTTCGTCCACTGCCCCAGCTGCGGCGTCCGGCCCAGGCGGGTGGCGCAGAACTGCGCCAGCTCAGCGGGGGATACAAGGGCATCCGGCCGGAACCGTCCGTCAACAGCGGACATTGCCCCGGTCTCCACAGACTGGGCGGCGGCGGCGGCGTAGGGGTGCCGGGGCTCCATATCCCGGAAGGGGGCCCGGCCGGAGCGCACCAGCTCGATCCGCCGCCGTACGGTCTCCCACCCGAAGGCCATCATCGCCAGCTCGCCCCGGGTAAGCGCCGCGCCGGGCTGCAGCGTATTGTCCTGAAACACCACGCACCATCCCCGGGCCAGCAGCTGCCTGGCCGCGCCCGCCACCGGGTCCTCCAGCATCACATCCCGGAAGGGGGCCCGCTCCAGAAGCTCCGACACCGTCACAACCCGGTAGCCGTGATCGGTGAGCAGCCGAAGCTGCCGCTCCAGGCCGTCCGCCACCGGCGTGCGCCGGGCCATGTTGCATCCGTCCTTCAGGGCGATGATCTGTCCGCGGAACGTGTCCGGATCCCCCAGCAGCATCCGCTCCATGGGTCTCCAGGCGGCCTCCACCTCCGCCTCATAGGAGGCCAGCGGCAGCCGCCCCGCGCCGTCAAAGCTGGCGGCCACGTACTGATAGCCCAGCAAAGCATAGGCGTCAAAGCTGGTAAAGCCGCCCCGGATGGAATCCATGCCGTGGGGCGGACGGCCCAGGCGCATGGGATAATGCCAGCCGTCCTCCATCAGCCGGTGCAGCCGCCGCAGGTCAGCTGCCACCTGACCCAGATCCTTCTGGCTTTTCCGCTGGCTGAACGATTGGAAATTCCAGCCGAACAGCAGGTGTGAGTAGGAGTGGTTGGCAATCTCATGGCCGCCGGCCAGCAGGCGTTCGATCAGCTCCGGACAGTGGAACGTCCCGCCCCGCTCGTCCTGGCCGATGTCGGGAAAGTGGTCATAGGCAAGCCCGTTCCAGGAAGGCGTCCCCGCCTTGCCAGGCCGGTCCGGATAGCTCCCGCCGGTATTGCCGATTACATTGAAGGTGCCCTTGGCCCCAAAGCGCTCCAGGGTCTCCGCCAGCACCAGCGTCAGCGCCTTCCCGCGGAACCGGTCCGGGGCGGCGGGGAGGGCGCAGGGGCCGTCGTCAAAGGTCATGGCGCAGATCCGCTCCTTTGCGGCGACACGCTCGATGCGCCGGACCGGGGAGAGGAAGACGGGGAGCTGTCTTTTCGTTGTCTTTGCGCTTTTGGCTTTTGAAACCTGACTGGCGTCTTTGGGGAAAAAGGACATGGGAAGACCTCCTGTCATTGGGATCGGGGGGATGGCGCCGTATGGAAAGGGCGGAATGGTCTGTCAGCCATAGCATTCCCACAGTATATACAGTATACTACAAATTTTTTGTGAGGACAAGGGAGGACACAAAAAAGAGCCAGAAAATTCCATTCTTTACGCTAGGTTGAAAAATCGGTGTATTTTACAAAAATGAGAACTGTGCAGGGATGGATTTTGGCGTTTTCCCGCATTTGCCGTCCACGGCGGGCACAAGAAAACACAATTGTCCGCTCCACAGGAACGGCATGCAATAATTGGTGAATTATGCAAAATACCGGAGTATTTTTTAGCATTCCCGCAAAAATTTTCAGCTTGACAAACAAAGTGTGCATGAGGTAAACTGCGTTCATATTTCAAAAGCGGCAACGGCGCTGATGGAGAAAAGTAGCCTGGAGGAACCCTACAGTGAGCGGGGGACAGTGGAAGCCCTGCGGCGGAATCCGTGTGAAGAACACTCCGGAGCCTTGACCTGAACGGCGGGAACGCTCAGTAAGGGAGACGGGGACGGCCCGTTACAGCCGTCAGGCTTACAGAGGCCGTCCGCCTCCTGAGCTGAGAGTGACCGCGAGAGCGGTAATTTAGGTGGCACCACGGATTCCGGCGATTCGTCCTAAAATTTATATTTTAGTGACGCCGGAGTATCTGGAGGTGCTTTTTATGTGTGCGATCATGGGTTACACAGAGCGGGACATCCCTATGTCCCGGCTGGCGGCGGCGTTCGCCGCCGCCAAGTCCCGGGGACCGGACGACAGCCGGACGCTTGAGGCGGGGTCCGGGTCCCTGCTGTTCCACCGGCTGGCCATCATGGGTGCGCAGCCGGAGGGGATGCAGCCCTTTACCGCTCCCGATGGAAGCGCGGTGGTATGCAACGGTGAGCTGTATGGGTTCCGGAAGCTGAAAAGGGAGATGGAGGCCAGGGGCTGCGTCTTCGAAAGCGGGTCCGACTGCGAGCTGCTGCTGCCGCTGTGGAGGGAGCGCGGCGTGAAGATGTTTGAGGAGCTGGACGCGGAGTTTGCGCTGATCCTCTATGACGCGCCGTCGGACAGTTTTATCGCCGCGCGGGACCCTATTGGCATCCGGCCCTTGTACTATGGCTACAGTGTGTCCGGACACATTTTGTTTGCCAGTGAGCCAAAGTGTCTGTTGGGACTGGCAGGAAAGATTATGCCCTTTCCGCCGGGACACTACTATCAGGATGGACGGTTCATCTGCTACCGGGACATGACCCGGGTGGAGAAGGTCTGTGAGGATGATCTGGAGACCATCTGCGCCAACATCCATGAGAAGCTGATTCTAGCTGTGGAGAAGCGGTTGGATGCGGATGTGCCGGTGGGATTCCTGCTTTCAGGCGGGCTGGACAGCTCCTTGGTGTGCGCTATTGCGGCCAGGCTGCTGGGGCGGCCTATCAAGACTTACGCTGTGGGGATGGCCGCCGATGCCATTGATCTGAAATACGCAAGGCAGGTGGCGGAGCATATCGGCAGCAATCACCATGAAATCTATATCACAGAACAGGATGTGCTGGATGCCCTGGACGAGCTGATTTATCTGCTGGGCACCTATGACATCACCACCATCCGGGCCAGCATGGGAATGTATCTGCTCTGCAAGGCCATTCATGAGAAGAGCGATATCCGGGTGCTGCTGACCGGGGAGATCAGCGATGAATTGTTTGGGTACAAGTACACGGATTTCGCCCCTTCGCCGGAGGCGTTTCAGATTGAAAGCGAGAAGCGTATCCGGGAGCTGCATATGTACGATGTTCTGCGGGCGGACCGGTGCATTTCCGCCAACAGCCTGGAGGCGCGGGTGCCGTTTGGGGATCTGGAGTTCGTGGAGTATGTGATGAGCATTGACCCGGCCAAAAAGGTCAATGTTTATGGCAAGGGCAAGTATCTGCTGCGGCGTGCTTTCGAAGGCGGTTATTTGCCGGAGTCCATTTTGCAGAGAGAAAAGGCAGCATTTTCGGATGCCGTGGGGCACAGTCTGGTGGATGATCTGAAGGCCTGTGCGGAGAGGGTCTATGGCGGGGACTGGGAGGTTATTGCGGAGAAGTACCGCTATCATGCGAAGCCGTTTACCAAGGAGTCGCTGCTGTACCGGGAGATTTTTGAGAAGCACTATCCTGGCCAGGCGGGGATGGTGGCAGATTTCTGGATGCCCAACAGAACGTGGGAGGGGTGCGATGTTGACGATCCTTCTGCGAGAGTATTGAGCAACTATGGGGCGTCCGGGGAATAGGCTGCCGGTGTGCGTAACGATAAAGCGGGCGGGTGATATCCGCCCCTGCAACAGAGATATATTGTGCCAGAATCATTCTGCGTCAGAATGCCCCCATAGAAGGCTCTGCCCTTTTAACAGGGCGTCAGCCGGAGTTGGAATATTACCAGACCCTTGGATCAGATGCCCGAAGGACCATTCGTTCATGTGGCAGCGCAGCTCTTCATTTGCAGGCGTGTCCCAAAATCCCCCGTCGAGGTCATGCCGGAGGCATCACCGAGAAGGGAGTCCAGAACCGTAGGTTCTGGTGTGTTTTTGGTTACTTTTGTCACAAGACAAAAGTAACCGCAGGT
>JAAWQM010000020.1 GCA_022800525.1 Oscillospiraceae bacterium | reverse complement strand
TATCCATAAGCACGATGTCTCACAACCACGTCTGGATTCGATACAGCTGTAGCATATTGCGTACCGGCTCTTGATATATAGATGGTGTTATCAGGTTCCCAGATATCAAAGGCTACATGTTCAGTTGCGTTTTGCCTTACCCCAATTTCTCCACTTAGCGCCTCTTCCGCCTCACCATGAAACCCGCGCAGAAACAGATTCCGCAGATCGGGAACTGCAAAGGTTGATACACCATCACCGCCGAAATGGTTGGATGACCCGAACTGCGATTCAAAGAATTTCGCCAGTTGAGAATACTGCGAAATATCATATTCCCTGCCGTCACATACCAGATAGTCTTTTGGAGGGGTGATACCAATATAGCTGATAACCGTGCCGATTGGGTTTCCGTCTGGACCAACAGGCCCAGGCGGTCCCGGCGGACCTTGTTCACCCTGGGGCCCCCGCTCGCCCTGGGGACCGGGTTCGCCGTCCTTTCCCGGCTCACCTTGCGGTCCGGGCGGTCCTTCCGGGCCCGGAGGCCCAGGCACAACCACCGCGCCGCCCTCTCCACCGCCTGCGATCTGCACGGTGGACAGCGGCGTGTCCCCGCTCATCAGGCTGAGATTCAGCCCGTCATAGTCCAGCTTGTCCCCTTTGCTGGCAAGCTCCTGACGCCACAGATCCGGCGTGGGCGGCTGGGCCTCCTTCCCTGGGGCCGCGCCCTCCAGTACCGTCCCCAGGCTGGCCCACACCGTGGGCAGCACCACCTCGCCGCCGCGCGTCCCGTACACCCCGGCAGTCAACTGCCGTCCGTGGGAGGCCAGCGTCTCCCACGGAATGACGCACTGTCCATCCGCGCCCAACACCACAGACCGGCTCTCGCCGCCCGCACGGAACACCGCTATGCGCTCCAGGCCCTCCCAGTCTGGGGAGAACTCGAACCGCGCCACGTTCACGTTCACGCTCCCGCTGGTCAACGGCTCCCCTCTTTTTACCTTCAGCGCAGTTTTGAGCGCATACAGTAGGATCAAAAAAATCGCCTCCGTTTTATCATCGACATTGACAAAACGGAGGCGGGTGGGTATAATGAATGACAGAAGGGCGCTGTTACAAGACGGTTAGCCCTTACAATTCAGAATAGCGAGATACTATGCTGACTGCTCGTGCCACCGGGCAGTCAGCACGCTTTTGTGGTGAGCAGTATCACAGCCAGCACCGTGAAGACCACGGTGAGGACAGCTTTCAACAGCTTCCTTTTCCACATCAGCCTCACCCCCTTTCCGGGGGAGTAGCTAACCGCCTGTTATGTAACAGTGCCCTTCCGGCCTCCGCTTCTCAGCTTCGGCCTGTCCATTATACATGGCGCACTGCGTTTTGTCAAATTCTGTTGCTTTCTCCCGCCCCGCCAATGCGGGGCTGCGGAGGTTTTTATGATACAATCAAGCGCTCCATATAGACGCCTTTTCGCTGGCAGTATAATTCACTGCCACAAAAATTCCATCTCCCAATACTGGATTGGTCCGCTGCGTATTTGTAGGTAGATCAGTATGTGTCCAAGTAACTCCACCGTCTCTGCTTGTGTGAGCGCATTTGTTTGTTAGCAGCAGAATAATTTTATCATCGCCAGCAAAGCCGCAAATAGAAGAATTATCATCACCCATCGCTATACTTATATCGCGCCAAGTATTTGTTTTGGGTGTGTACTCTTTGACTCCGTAAGACTTTAATGATCCTGTTGCATAGAACCTATTATTTGCATAAATAATATTTTTGGGATATTTAGGCCCAGTTCCAACAGATGTCCAGCTTGATCCATGATCTCTTGTAAGGTATGCGGCGCCATTACGTCCTGATATTGCCAAAAACATTCCATCTCCATAACAAATTCCTGATAAACCAGCTGGCGCAGTCGCTCCCGCAGACCAGGAACTTCCATCAGTACTTCGATAACATTTTCCAGAGCCACCAGAGTCAATCGCTAATAATTGATTATTATTTCCAGCAATTCCCCAGTAGGTGGTGGGAGCTGATGGCATATTAACCGCTGTCCATGAGATACCATCAATCGATGTTCTCATAGAAGCAATTTTGTTTCTTGTGTAGAAGAATTTCCCATTAGCAAAATAAACATATCCAGCATAAGATGCAGAGGAACCTATACTAATTGTTGACCAAGTCTTGCCGTTAGAAGATTTTAGTATAGCAGAAGAGGGTTTTGATGGAACTGTGGATGCGAGAAAAACTCCATTTCCGAATGCTAAGTTGTTATAGGAAGAAGCATATGCTGGCAGTGGGAGTCCGGTTGCTTGCGACCAAGTCTTACCAAGTGTTGAAGAAATGATATGGTCTTCAAATATTAACTTATCCCCCACATACGCCTTTTTGATCTTCTGCCCGCCAATGTATAGGGACTTGATCCCAGTACTACCGATTTTCAGCATATTTTTACTCCGTTATCAGATACAGAACTGTTGAAACTTTCGTGCTCAAGCCGTTGTATGCCGATTCTGTCAGGACTGATATGCCAGTCACATTACCCGCTGGTATCGCACCCACCATTTCTGCGGTATAGTCATTGTCCTCGGGGACAACGTCCCCTGACCTTCTGTTGAAGCTGGACACGCCAGACGAACCGCTTTCACCAGCAGGCCCGGGAGGTCCCTGGGGGCCGGGGTCTCCTTTTTCGCCCTGCGGGCCAGGAGGTCCTTCCGGTCCCTGTTCGCCTTGCGGTCCCTGTTCGCCTTGCGGTCCCTGTTCGCCCTGGGGTCCCTGCTCACCCTGGGGCCCGGTTGCTCCGTCCCTACCATCCGCGCCTGGGAGGCCCTGCTCGCCTGGAGCTCCCTGCTCTCCCTGCGGGATACCGAAACGGAAAACCGGGCCTTCACTGCCTCCGGTCACTTCCACCGTAGCCTTGCTGCCAGCGGGCAAGGTCTCGACCTCGGCTTGCATTTTCGTGATGTCAACGCCAGGGGCAGACGAATTCCCTCCTGCTCCGGCGCCATCCAGAATATCCTCCAGACTCTTCCCGTCCCGCCTCCGGAAGATGCCCTCCATCAGCGTGACAGGATATACAGCCTGCCCGGCATCGTTCTCCAGACGCTCCAGGCGTCCGCCTTCACCAAGCTCTATCGGCACCACAGTAAAGCGGTATGTCCCCAGGGTGTCTGTGAACTTCTCGTGGCTGGCAGCGACAGTGACCGTATGCTCCCCGGACTCCACGAACCAGAGATCAATGGGGATGCTCACCTCTTCTCCGCTGGCCACAGTCTTGCGCAGCTGCTCCTGTCCATCCAGCGTGACCACCGTAAGAATACCGGTAACCGGGAATTCGCCGCTGGCGTTGACCGTCACTGTAAAATCGAAAGATTGAATAACGCGTCTGGGATTCGATTCGCTTTCAGTAAGAACCAGCCTTCCCGGCTGCACCTGCCGCACCGGCGCGGCCGCCCACGCTGACAGCCCGCCAACGTTATCGACAGCCCGTACCCGGTACTGGACGGTGTTCCAGCTCCAGTTCTGCGTTTTGTCGGTAAAAGTGAGCTTTGGCCCGCTATAGATGGTCTCAAAGGTCCCGCCGTTTACGGACCGCTGGAGCGTGTAGCTGTCGACCGTTCCGTCCGGGTCTGTCGATGCGCTCCAGGTTACGGTCGTGTATTCGTTGTACGTAACAGTCCCGATGACAACCTGCGGCGGCGCTGTGGGCAGCTTGTTGATCCTGCCCTTTGCTGAAACAGTCCATCCGGATTTCAGGCCGCCGCTGTCGCAGGCCCGTACCCGGAACATCACCGCCGTATACCCGCTGGTCACGCTGGTGGAGAGGGAGGTCCTGGTCACGGACTGGACGCTGGTCCAGGTTCCGCCGCCATCGTAGGACCGTTCCACCTCATAGCCAGACAGATTGTTCTCCGCGTCTGTGGACGCGCTCCAGCTCACAGTAAAGCTCTGACCGGGATTGATGACCGCCGGGACCGAAAGGTTCTTGGGCGCGGTTGGCGCGGTGTTGACCGTCTTTGCGGCAGATGTTTTCCAGGCAGAATACGCGCCGTCTGAGTCAAATGCCCGCACCCGGAACATGACGTTCATTTCAGCGGAGGTCACACTGGTTGTAATCGACGTCGCGCTGGTGGAGCTGGTCACGCTGATCCAGCTGACGCCGTTATCGGCAGACCGCTCCACCTGATAGCCCTCCAGGTTGCCGTCAACGTCCGTGGATGCCGCCCAGCTCACAGCGAAGCTCTGACCGGGATTGATAATCTCCGGCAGCGTGATAGAAGCCGGGGCGGACGGAGCTGAGTTGATCCTGACGGATGCCGAGCTTGTCCAGCCTGAGTACAGGCCCTCCGTGTCAAAGGCGCGTACCCGGTAAATCACCGTCCTGTTCCCCGCTGCAACAGTATCGCTGATGGACGCAGACGTGACGGAACTGGACACAGCGGTCCAGGTGGAACCGTTGTTGTAGGACTTCTCTACCTGATATCCGGAAAGGTTGCCGTCGGGGTCGGTGGAAGCTGTCCAGCTCACAGTGAAACTCTGCGCAGAGGATACGGTAGCCGGAACGGTAACGGATGCCGGAGCCGATGGCGCTCTGTTATCCGGCGTGACAGTCAGACTTGCGCCCGTCACATAGTCGGTTGAGGTGAAGCCAATATCGTCGGAGGCAAGCACTCTGGCCCGGAACTGGGCAGCATTGGAAGGAACCGTAATGGACATGCTCACTGCCGTGGTCTTTGCCCCAGCGTTGGTCCAGCTCGCTCCACCATTGGTGGAATACTGGTACTGGTAATAGATTGTACCGCCATAGGTGTTGCTGCGCGGCGTTACAGTGACCGTTATAGCTTCTCCCTGCGTCAAGGTAGTCTTGGAATATGTGAGTGCTGTAGGGTCAATGCTGTCAGAACCAAGGTAGTGATAGGCAAGTCCCCCCTTTATGTCCCCACCCTCAACTCTTGGGTATGCGGAAGGATTGCCAGAAGAAACGTATCCCTTAAAAGAGGAATATGACACATCTGACTCATACCCTGTGACCCTTGTAACATAAAAGCTCTCCGGCGCAGACGTGTCTACAACCGAATTGTTCTCATCCTTGTATCTGAACAGCTCGATCAATATGTCGCTGACACCATAGCTTGTAAGGACCCATACATACGCAGGCGTTCCCTGATAGCTCTTTGCTCTCGCCGCCCATTTGTTTCCAGTCAGCGATGGAGTGATTGTCTGTGTGTCATAATAAACCTGCCTTACATCGGAAACATGTATGGTTGGTTTGGATGGAGGCTCATACAAGTCAAGCAGCCCTTCATTTGCTTTGAAACCTGTACCGATATAGCCCGCCAAAGAGCCGTTTGTATTAGCGCCCGGCGCAGTATAGCTATATTTTGTGACCTCGTTTCGCTCTGATTTGATGACTGGAGTATGAGAACTCCATACATACCTTGTACTCATCCTACATGTCCTCCTCAGCTATAATCTCTCAGAACCAGCCCATACAGCGTATCATCAAACCGCCGCTCCGCCGGGATCGGCTCCACCATCTCAATAAACCCTCCGGGCTTGCCGCCCAGCGCCTTCACAACCTCATCAATCAGCAGCGGCAGCAGGACCGTGGTGCAGTACTCCGCCACATCCTCCGCCGTCATCAGTCCTTCCGGCGAGTAGTCGATGATGACCTCCGCCTGTTCCCCCACCTTGATGCTGATCGGGAAGCGCCGGATGTCAATGCCGGAATTGGAGAAGGCGCTCACCCTCTGCGGGTTGTCTCCCAGGGTCCCATAGTACAGCAGTACGCTCGCCCCGTCCGGGTCTCTGGCAAACACGCCGAATTCGTTAATCAGAATATCGCGCCCCAGACCGCCGTTCATGTCGGATCGAAATTCGACCGTCATAAATACAGTGTCCCCTTCGTACCGCGGGACATTGGAGGTACCGTCGGCCACCGGGTCAATCAACCCCTCCAGGTCCCCCGGGAACACATCGTCCGGACATACGCCGGAACCTATTTTGACGCCAGTAATGACCAGCGGCTTCTGTTCGGCCCCGAGCCGGGCAAGGAGCTCCTGCCCCTTCCTGGTCAGGGTACATCCGTATTGACTCATAGCAGCGTTTCCTCCTGTTGTTTTTCCTGCCGGACCAGCTCCGGCAGATGGGTGATGCTTATGCACCGGCCCAGATGCGGCGTGATATAAAGGGTATCCTCCATCTCTGGCGCGACGATCACGGAGTTGTAGAGAATGTGGCAGGGCTTGATAATGCCGAGAATATCCTTGAAAATATTAATGTTGGCAAATGCGTCCGCATTCTTCAGAAACAGCTCGATCCAGAGCGCGTAGTTGGGATAGTCCACTTCCACTCCATAGTTCTCGGGGCCGAAAAGCTCCGCCAGCTTCTCCTTCAGAAAAGGCAGCGTGAATGGAGGCCGCAGCGCCAGCCGGTTCAGCACCCGCAGGCGGCGGAATTCCAGCGTATCTCCCGGCTCCGGCAGGATACGCAGGATAGCTTCCCATTGGGCGGCAGTTCCGTCATCCATGGTCTGGATGAAGAGGTTTTGATGGATTTGGTCCATAGCGCCCGTCATTGCCCGCAGCTCCTCGCCCTCGGTATGGCACAGCGCCTGGAAGTCCAGAATCCGCCGGAACCAGGGCGGATAATATTTGCAGATATGCGTCTCAGGCATCGACCGTCACCGTCCCCAATACTGGCGCCTGCTGGAGCAGGCCAGTCTCCGTCAATTGAAGATCCGCCGGACTGCCGTTGATCGTCAGGCCGGTCACGTTGGCCACACCGGGTACGGTCAGCATGGCAGCGATCACTCTTGCTGCATACACCCATGAGGAGTAGTGCGTCAGACCGGAGGCATCCGGCTGCGCCCACTCCTGACGGATGGACAACAAATAAGCCTCCACGGCCTCCTGAATGGGCGCGGACATCTGGGAAGCCGTCCTGCCGGGTCCCAGGACCAGACGGGCGGAAATGTCCACCGTGACCGTCTCAGGGGCCGTTACTGTCACGGTGGCCCCGATGGGCGCGGTACCGTAGCCCATCCCCTGGTCCGGAGGCGGGTCCACCGTGTTCTGCACCGTCTCCACCAGCTGGGGCGATGCGGGCATCCAGTCCGCGCCCATGATGGACAGCTTTACCGTCCCGCCGCCGTCCCAGGCAGGGTATACTTGCAGGCTGCCTACGCCGTCGATGGCCAGGACCACCCGCTTGTAGTCCGCCACATTGCCGCCGAAGGGTTGTTCGTTCAGGGCATCGATGGCCCGCCGGCGGAGGCTTTCGTCGTCCTCAATGTCATCCCCTGCCACCAGGATGTCCGTCAGCTGTGCGGAGGTCAGTCCCTGGATGTAGGTGATGGGCAGGACAGGGCCGGTGTATTGGCTGCCGATGACGCCAGGCGTCTCGCAGGTCATCTGGTACTGCCCCTCGCCGATACGCTCCGACGCGATGAAATTCACGCTGTCCGCGCCGTCTATGGTGGAGAAACGGGAGCCGATAGGGATATCAATATTGAACACCCCCAGGCGCACCGCAGGAGACGCCGGATACCGCTGGACGTTGGCCAGGACGGCCAGATAGTCCAGGTCCTGCCCCACGGCGGTCTGGAGGTATGCGCCCCGCTGAACTTTGTCCAGCTCCAGGTAAAATTCCTCCAGCGAGTACGCCCCGGCCCCAAGCGCTGTCTGGATCATGGAGCCCTCCCGCTTGTCCAGGGAGTTGGGCACCCGGTCCAGCTGGGACTGCAAGAGATTGCGGTAGGTTTTTGCAGCGAAGTCGATCATGTCAGAGTTACCTCCATGCTGCCGGGGACGTCTCCAAACACAGTGAGCACGGTAAACGCCGCGGACAGGCTCGTATCCTCAAAGGACCATATGAAATCCTTGATGCCAAGGATACGGTTGTCAGGCAGGAAAGCATCCTCCAGCCGCCGCTGAAGCTCAGAGGCGGCATAGCCCGGTTCCGTGCCCAGCAAGCCGTCGTAGTCTGTACCGAAATTGGGCGTATAAATCTGCCATTTGAACCGCTCCACATTGACGATGACCTCCACTGCCTGCCGGATGGCCTCCCAGCCGCCGCCGCGCCCTCTGAGGCGGTTGGTCACCGGGTCCGCGATCCAGGTGAGGGACGGCTGGTCCTGGAAAACGATGCCGTTTGCGAGATCAATATTGGATTTGGGAAGCATATCAGTCCTCCTTTTCAAATACCCGGGACAGGATGATGAACTGCTGGCCCCGCATGACGCGCAGGAGCAGCACCTTGTCGCCCGCCTCCAGAGCGCGGTTGAGGATGATATAGCCGTCCTTCACCGGGAGCGGCTTGCCGTCCTCGCAGCAGACGATTTCCTGCTTCAGCAGCCGTCTGTCGGATGTATACGCGTCCGGGTTCAGCGCGGTCTCCGTCTTCATGGAGCCCGACAATGCCGGGCCGGTTTCCCCTTCTTCCCCGCTGTGGCTGTGGGAGAGGGACGGAAGCGCATGGTCATGGCGAAAGCCTGCGGTGATGTGCTCATGCTCCAAAACAGGGATCTTCTTCTCGACCACTGCCGATGTCAGGCGCAGGGCTTTCTGCGGGATATCCGCCATACCCTCACGGATTTTAACGGTCAGGGGCTTTACGCTGGTAACCGTACCAATGGTCATGTCGGACAGACCGTAGCCGTTCATGGTCTCCTGCATCATCTGGCGCATGACGTCTGATAATTCCATCTTTACACCCCCAGCTCCTGAACATCGAACTCCATCGTGTGCAGGTCATTCTTGAATGTGTGGGACACGCGTTCCAGCAGCACCAGGCTGTGGAGATTGATGTCCCCCAGCTTCTCCACATCCATCATCAGCATCTGCCCCGCCCGCAGGCCCAAAAGACCCAGGGCCTGGACCTTCAGCGTCCGGAAGCGGCGGTTGTGGTACTTGAGCATGGCGCGGGCCTGGGATTCCACCTGTGCGTCGTTCATGGCTTCATCCACCGTCTGGTAGAGCTGGAGCAGGCCGTACCGGCTGATGTTCCCGCTGTCCATGACCTGGAACACGTCCGCCTTGCCCGTAGACTCATTGGGCCGGGCGAGCTTGATGGAGTTATAGGTCTGCTGGTCGATGTCCGTCTTGTACTGGTAATCCGTCAGCAGGGACCCAGCGCCAACCACACCCTCCGCTACCATAGAACCGGCTTCCCGCAGGGACAGCGCGCCGCCGTCATCAAAGAAGGTATACAGCGTCCCCGCCGCCAGCAGCGTGCGCTGGATCGCGGTGGAGATGATGTCCAGGCAGGACTTTTCCTCCATGATAAGCGTGGGGATGGGATAGCCGGTGTCGTCCAGATGTCCAACAGTCAGCTGGAAGTCCTGGGCAATCTCCGTGATGATCTCCCCCGCCGTGCGCCCGGTGAAGCAGTAGCTGGCGCTGGCCTTCAGGTAACGCAGCTGGTCGTAGCAGGTGACTTCAATGACGGCGTGGCGGTCCCGGGTCTTGGTGAACACCCAGCCCAGAAAGATCAACCGGCCGTCCACACTGAAGCGCACTGGGTCGCCTTCTATGAAGGACAGGCCGTTGTACGCATTGACAGTAAATTTCAGCGTACCGGGGGAGCCGGTACGGTTGGTCGTATATGTGACGCTCTGGACCTGGGGGGCGGCGTCCCAGGCATTGCCAGTTTCCCTCTCCAGAATAATGAGCTCATACGTCATGCGCCCACCGCCTGGATCTGGCTGGCAGCCACCCAGCCCTTCGCGCCGCCGTCCTCTGCGGTAATGTGGTAGGGATACGCCCGCTGCGGGTCTGCGGTCACGATCCGGGATATCTTCCCGCGGAAACCGGAGAGGGCAGCGTGAGGCTCACCGCCGTAGCTGTCATACCAGCAGCTGCCGTTGACCGTCACAGCCTGCCCCACAGTGAGCTGCCCCCGGGGGACGGAACGGGTGGTTTCCGCAGTAGCGGTCACAGGCTGGCCCGCTTCTGCGGGAGCCTGCAGCCTGACCGTCCTGGGGGAGTAATCCCGGTACTCGCTGAGTGCGATGTCGTAGTAAAAATCTCCCGTTTCGCCACCGCGTTCTTCCGTTTTGAAACGGGTGACCAGGACTTCCATATTGGTGTCGAAGATGGCGGAGCCGTCCTCCATACAGCGGTTGGCTACAAACCGGAGCACCTGCTTTTCGTCCATAGCCGTCTGCAGGAAGTCTATATAGAACTTGGGCGGCTGGAACGCGCCGGACGTCAGGACCGCGCCCAGGCCGGGCCGTCCGGGGAAAAGTCCGGACCAGGAGGGCGTTCTGAGCTTTGGCGTCCGGGGTATCATGATGGGACCGACGCCCAGAACGTTATAATTGCCGTTGTCGTTGTCCTGGGTGATGGAATAGCTCTCCGGATTCACCGGCAGGCGGATCACAGCGCCCTCGCGGGCCAGGTACAGGCCGTATTGGTTCTCCATGCGCCGCCTCCTTACATGTAAGCCAGGTCAGTGTGACTGGCGGCTTCCTCAATCAGGATATCCCGGATAGCCTCGCCTATGGCCCGCTTGTCCAGCTCATCGTTTCCGCTGCCGGGAACAGTGACGTTGATGATGGGAGTCTGGGCCGTCAGGTTGATGTTGTTGACGTACTCCCGGGTCGCCATGTCTACCAGGAGCTTGATATCCTCTTCGGAGAGGGCCACGCTGTTCCGGATGGCTCTGGTGTCCGCGCCGATATCAGAAAGGGCGCTGTTGACCCCGGAGGCCGCCAGCAGGGCATCATAGTCGAAACCGTTGCCGCCCATGCCGCTGAGGAAGTCTGCTGCGTTGAAGCTGTCAAGGGCGGAGCCGATGCTGCGGCCCTTGGCGGAGCCGGCGCTCCATGCGCTGGAATAGTCCACGAAGTCCCAGGCCTTCACGTACTCCTTCCATCCGCTGGCGTCTTTGACGCTCTGCGAAGCGCTTTTCACCAGATCATATACGCTGTCTACGTTAGTTGTCAGGTTGACCTTCAGGCCAGGAATCTTGTTGATAAGATTCTCTATTCCGTGAGCTACGCTGGACAGGTAGCCCAGGACGGTCTCCGCCATATCCAGAAAAAGGATCTTCACTGCCGCCACAGGATCATTGAACAGATTGCCGATAAAATTCGCAAAAAAGGCGAATGCGTTCTGCGCGGGGACGATAAAATGGTTCATAGCAAAGGCGTACATCAGGCCAAACGACCCGCCGGCGACCCCTGCGATCTCCTCCCACGTCGCTCCCATCTGCCGTGCCATATAGATAATCAAGGCGATGCTGCCCACAATCAGCAGCAGAGGCCAGTTGACCGCGACCCATGCGATAGCAGCCTGGATAGCTGAAGCAGTCATGATCGCAGCTATCGCCACCGCGCCGCCAATCAGAAGCGAGGATACCGCATCCCAGTTCTCTGCGATGAACGCCGCCCCGCTCTCCGCCAACCGGAGCAGCCACAGCAGCGCATCCCCACCCATGCGGATGGCGGAAATAAAGCCGTTGAGCGCATCCCGCCCGATGTCGCTGTTCAGGAAGGCGTTCAATTCCTCCAGCACGGGCCGCAGTGCGTTGAGCCCTTCATTTTTTACCATCGTCATAGCCTGGGAGAAGGTCATAGGGACGGACTCGAATGCGGCGTTGGTCTCCTCAGCCGCATTGAAAATGGCAGCCTTCACCACATCCGCTGTAATCAGCCCCTCGCTGGCCAGCTCCCGCATCTCACCGATGGTCACGCCCATGTACTCCGCAATGGCTCTGGTGATGGTAGGAGCCTGCTCCAGGACGGAGTTCAGCTCCTCGCCCCGCAGGACGCCGGAGGACATGGCCTGGGTCAGCTGGAGCATAGCCGCCTGCGCCCCCTGGGCGCTGGTACCGGCAAGGGCGAACTGCTTGTTGATCTGCTCCGCAAAGGCTACGACCTCCCGGGTACTGCTGAAGGCATCCGGGGCCAGCGTGCCCAGCTTCGCTACCATGTCCGCCGTATCCTGATAGCCGCCCCGGGAGCGCTGGGCGGCGTCGAAGATCATGTCCTGGACCTGCGGCGTGGTCTGCCGGCCGTCGTTCATGCGGTCGATACGCGCGGTGGTCTGTGTCCAAGTGTCAGATAAGCTGCTCAGGGACTGGACACTGCGCAGGCCCACATAGGCCGCGGCCAGTCCCATAATCCGCTTTGTCAGGCTGTCCGCCGCTGATACGCCGCTGCGCATGGACTGGTTCAGCCGGTCCTGGCCGGTGGAGGCCCGCCCGGAAGTCTCCGCCATTTCCTGAGAGGCCCTTCTGAACTCCTCTATGGAGGCGGTGGCGAGACTGCCTGATCCGGCCATTTCCTCCAGAGCCGCCCCGCTCCGGGCGGCGGCAGCGGTAAAATTGTCCTGCGCTTCAGCTGCAACGTGCATATTGGAAGCGATCTGCCGCCCAAGGTTCAAGTATTGAGAAAATACGGCGGAAAACTGGTCGTTCAGCGCGAGAGTCTCTACGATCTTTCCCACGGACGGTCACCTCACTTTGGCTTTGGCCTGGAGTGTATCTCCTTCAGCGCGAACTGCGTCATCAGGAGCTTTTCCCGGTAGGGCAGGTCTTCCACCTGCCGGGGACGCCACCCGTGGTTAACGAACATGTAGTACGCCAGCAAGGTGTCCGGGTCGCCCCCGTCGATCAGTTTTTTGCGTCCTCCTCCAGACCGTCGGTCTCAAAGCCGGACAGGGCCATGATCTCCTTGCTCAGACGGCTGTACTCGCCCGCCAGGAGCATCTTCCCGGGGACCTCCATGGGGTCCATGGTGCCGTAGGCTCTGCAAATCTCCTCGTTCTGGAAGTCTGGCTCCACTGTGGCCGCCACTACCAGACGGCGGCTGTAGGCCACGTTGTCCAGACGTTCCACCATCTGGCCGTTTACCTTGCTCTGACGCAGGCAGCGCCTGGTGATGGCGTCGTTCTCCTCCTGTGTCAGCGGGCGGATTCTGAAGGGGACGGGCCTGCCATCCTCTCCCATGAACCGCTTGGAAATGACCACCTCGTGGGCGGCGGCGCTCTGCGCCGGATGCAGGAACGCGCTCAGATTGCTCATTGAAAACTCCTTTCTCAGGTGCCCAGCTGGGCGGGCTGTTCGTTGAAGCGGCTGAGGACCTCGAAGTCCTCATAGGTGAAGGAAAAGTCGAAGGTCAGCATATCGGCGTCCGCGTCCAGAACGGAGACGGGCACAGTGCCGGACAGCTTGCAGTTGTAATAGGCGATGGTCTGTACCCCAACGGACGACGCTTTGTCATCGTTGGTGGTCTGGAAGGAAAAGTAAGGCATCTCCCCCGTCCTGATATACTGCGCCAGCATATCCACAAAAAGAGGCGTACCATAGTAACAGGTGCCCGTGCCGGTCTGCTTCACGCCGCCGGGCTTGTTCTGTACCTTCTTGGTGCCGATGACCTTCATGTCCGTACCCTGGATCTCCGCCTGGGTCTGGATCTTCTTCGCGCCGAACAGCTCCTTCACCTGACCGTTGACGGTGACGAACGCCTTGCCCGCCGCGCCGTGGAGGGTATCTCTTTCCAGCAGAAAACTCATGTCGCGCTACCTCCTCAGTTGACCGTGACGGTCATATAGATCTTCTCCACCGCGTCCGCCAGCCAGAAGCCCACGTTGATGACAATACTGTCCGGCTCGTCCCCCGCCAGGACCTCCACGTCATCGCCGGTGGGGCGCTCCATAAGGGCGCCCTTGCTGTACATTGCCTTCAGATATTCCAGAACCGCGCCCTGGAACAGCCCCCGGCCCTCCGTATTGTTGGTGACCTTGCCCTTGTAGTTCAGGGAGAACTCGCGGTAGATATCATTTGCCAGATTGCTGCAGGAGCGCATGGCGCGGTTTTTGTGAAAGACCCTGTCAATGTCCTCCGTATAGGTGGTCAGCGTGTTCACATCCGTCTCAATACGGACCTGCCCGAATTCCTCTGACAGCACAATGCTCCCGCTCAGAATCGCCGCCTCAATCTGGCTGTTGGTCATGCGGGGCAGCACGTCCACCGCGCCGGGATAGGCCGCGCAGGAGAGAGACTGATCGTACTGCGCCCCCGCCTCCGCTCCGGCCAGCCACCAGACAGTTTCCTGGGGCGTCAGCGTCTCACCGGACTCCAGGACCACGCCGGACCGGCAGCTGATGACAAACCGGCTGTCGGCGCGCTCCGCGCCAGTGGTCACAAGCTGGGCGCAGCGCCCCTCCTGGGACGAAATGCGGTTGATAAACGCAGCATAGGCGTCCCGCACAGTGCTGTCGGTCCCGTCATAGACCAGCACGTCGAAGCTGTACGGCTCCAGGGCGGTCAGAAAACCAGCGTATGCCTGCGGGGATACGGTCCCGTCCGCGCCGCCGGAAAGGGTGACGCCCGCTGTGGCTGTCAGGGCGGCATCTCCGGTGAAGTCCACCCAGGCGTTGGGTCTCAGCTCCGCGCCGGTCCTGGCAGTCTGCTGGTCCGCCTGAACGCCATCCACCAGGGTGACGACAGTAAAAACGCTGTCTTCATCCACGTCCTCAGTGACGATAATGGAAACATCATTCCCCCGGACGCCGGGGTACAAGGCTGTGGCGGTTACCCCCTCGCCCAGGAGAGCGGACGCCGCCGCCTGATCCGCCGCCGCGGGACGGTACAGCAGAATCTTCGCAGGCGCGTTTGTGACGTCCGTGCCCTTCAGCGCCTCCCGGAGGAAACGGGCCTGGGGCGTGGTGATGCCGTAGCCGATATATGGGGTCATGTCCGCGCCGGCGTCGATCTCCATGATCTCCCCTACCGGCCCCCAGGACAGGGGCCGGATGCCCGCAAGGGTCCCGCGCTCGCCGGGCGACAGGCTCCGGCTGCCCCTGCTGGTGAAATTGATGTAGATGCCGGGACGGACCTTGTTCTGCGCCGTCCAGCTGCCGCCTGCCATCAGATCACCCCTTTCCTGCAAAATCTGTCCAGGGTAGCCGCGGCCTCCCGGACGGTATAGGCGGGCTTCGTCAGGAGCACTCTGGCGAAGTCCTGCTGGTAGTCCGCCAGGGCCTTGCTTTTCAGCAGGGCCTCGGTGGGATAGGTTTTTTCTGTTGTGGTCTCAGTTTTACGCATGGTTTACCTCCATGTTCAGCTCCTGGATGCTCTGCATCAGGGCCGCGTCCTCCACCCGCGTGAGCCGCAGGCGGAGCTCAAATTTGTAGTGAAGGGCGCTGCCGGCGATCTCCCAGCGCCGGTCGCAGGTACGCAGGCGGACCGGCTTCCCGCCAGCCTCCGCCGTGTAAGGAAAGGTCTCCAGCATCTGGTCCATCACGTCCGCCGCCGCTTGCAGGCGGCTTTCTTCGTTGACTGTGAAGCACCGGTCCAGATACACCAGATCCAGCCCCAGCTTCCGCAGGACCAGTTCGCTGGGCTGCGGGGAAATCTTAGCGTACATCTGGCGAAGAAAGAGTGCGGGTGTTTTGGTCCCCTGCTGGTTGGGGTCAGCGTAGAAGGATGCACCAGGCAGCTCCGGGGACAGATAGTCCGCCAGGGAGCGAGCCAGCGCAGGCATGGTGAAGGTCATTGCAATGCCTCCCCCGCCAGCTTCTTCAGCTCCGCTTCGGCAACTTCCTTGTACTTCTCTTCTCCCGCTTCCTTCATGTAGAGGCCGGGGACGTACCTGGTCTGAGTGCCTACCATCATACCGATTTTCTGCCCCTGCTGTTTCATCTTTTTTCTTTCTGCCTCTTTTGGTTCGTATGAGAGGAGGCCGTTGTCATCAATATAAAGGCCAGGAACAAAGTGCTCATCTACATCATGACCATCATTGACGTAGCTGGCGTATTCCTGGTCATTCTCCAGCGTCGTGACAAATTCCTGTCCTGCTTGTTTTGGGATGGTCTGGCTGGCTTTAAGCCAATGAGCTGCCAATTCACCTGTAATCATATGAACGCCTCTCTGCTCATCGTCCTCATAGGTATTGGGTGGGGTATGATTTACAGCCTCTTCCACCGCCCGGAGCGTTGCCCCCTCCGCAATTGCCCTGAACCGCTTCTGAATCATCGGCTGACGTTTTGCCAGCTCTTCCACACGCTTTTGCAGCGCGTCACCAAGCGCCATCCTCTTCCACCTCCGCGTCCAGATATTCCTTTTGCAGCAGAGCGAGCTGCTGGTGGGCCAGGCCGGGCATCACTGCCCCAAAGGGCTCATGATAACAGACCGGTTCTCCGGCAAAGGCCCGGACCGGCTGATGAACCTGCCCCAGGCCCCTCCCGCGCCAGATCAGCAGCTCATCACCTGCACGCACATCCACATCATTGGCGCAGGCCAGTTTATCGTCCGCGCTCCCGGTATAGGCCGCCGTGGGCTGCATCCGGGGGCCGTGCGCCCCGCTGCGGTAGACGCGGCAGGGGATGTTCTCCGCCACCGTCACCCGCTCCTGGCGGGTCAGCGCCCCCTCCTGAAAAGACCTCACCCGGCGGATGGTCATCCGGTCCGTGTACCAGTCAGCATAGTTCATATGGCGTAAGTCCCTCCCATGCCCACCAGCCGCGCCCTCGTAGCCAGAAGCTGGCCGTACTGGGTTGCGTTCAGTCCGCCCCAGTCCGCCGTGGCCCTGGTCAGGGCGTCGGTGTCGTAGCTGACAGAGCTGTCCCCCAGCGCGGCGGACTTCACCACTCCCACCAGCGCCCCTGTCGCCGCCGCCTGGGCCGGAGTTTCGGAGCTCTCCGCATAGGTCCGCAGGTACAGCGCGGAGTGGTGGGCCACATACAGCCCCGCTGAGTACCGCCAGCCGTCCAGCCACTTATCTGGCGTGATGGCGGCGTTGGCGGCGCGGATGAACTCCGTCAGGATATGGTATGGGAGCAGGCAGACGGCACCGCCCTTGTAAAACTGCGGGAAATCATCCTGGAACATCTCCGCCGTGTAGCGCCCCCGTCTGATGCTGATATTGGCGGCATCCTCCCGGACACCGGAAAACTGCGGCTTGTCCATCAGGGAGTCTCTTCCTGGTCCCCGCCGGACTGCCCATCCGGTCCCTCGGGAGGCTTGGCGGGGGCCTTGGACTTTTTCTGCTTCTTCTCATTGGCGGCGAAGTCCTTGTCGCTGCCGCTGGCGGAGAGGATGACCTTCCCATCCTTCACCAGAGCATTCAGATAGGCGGAGTCCTCCGCCCAGGCCGGTACCGGCCCCATGTAGTCCTTCGCCATGCGGAACTTCTCCCCATTGGGGCCGGGGAGGATGATATTTCTCTTGGATACGACAAACATGCCCGCGCCCTCCTTAAATGCCGTCGAAATACATCATGGTCTGGGGATAGAACAGCTCCACCTCAGACAGGTTCGCCGCGTAGGCTGTGTCGTAGCAGAAATCAGCCGCGTTGGGCTGGCTCATGGCGCGGGTCAGAGGGACCAGCTCCTCTACCTGAAGGAACCGCTCGTGGTTGACATACACCACCATCCGGTCCAAGCCATCGGTACCCGCGCCCTTGCACCAGCGAGCCGCGCCGATATACAGGGATTTCCCATTTTTGGCGGCCACGTTGTTCTTCATCACGTAGTCCAGGATGGTCTCCGTGGCCAGCTCCGTGACCGGTGTGTGGAGAATGTAGGTATACTGAGCGTAGGGCAGGAGGATGTGGTTGGGCATGGCGTCCTCGTCGTATTCCGCCGCTTCCCAGACAGTCGTGACAGCGTTGTTGACGTCCGCCAGGATTTTCTCCTTGCTTTTGCCGGACCAGGCCCCTCCGGTGACAGCAGTCTCCGTGACGTCCGGATGATTCACCAGACCCCAGGAACCATACTCCGGGATGCCGGTGTAGACGTTCTGGTCCATATGCTTGTCATAGGCCAGGCGCATACCATCCTGGAGCATCTGGTCCAGGGAACGCCCGGCAAAGTTGGCCTTCTGCATATCCACCCACATCACCCGCAGGGCGGCGGCGAAGGCGTGGGCCTTGTAAAGCCCCTTCTCCATGTTGGCCTGAACGATGGGCAGGCCGTTGGCGCCGCCCGCCTGGATGACTCCGCTGCCGGACCCGCCGGTGATGCCATAGCCCACAGAATGAGCGGATACATAGTCCACCCAGCCGCCGCCGGACCTGACCACAATGTCCCGGGGATAGGTGACGCTGGTAAGGGGCTTGCGGATTAGCGTGTCCCGCTTCTCCAGCTCGCTGACCAGGAACGCCTGCCCGGAGGCGATACCCGCCGCGTCCATGGTCATGGCGCCGCCGGGAGCCGTGCCGGGGGCCGTGATGATACCGGCGTCATAGGTGCCGACATTCTGATATTTATTCATGATCTTCTCCTCCTGCGGCCTTAAGCCTTGTTCATGGTGAGGATGCGCAGCTCAGCGATACCGTTGGCATCCGCCGGGCCCGCCCACTGGCAGTTGGTCAGCTCCACCGTGTTCGCGCCGTCCGCCTGGGCCTCAAAGCTGCCAACAACGGCGGTGGGGATGCTGTCGCTGGCTGCGATCCGCACGTACACCGCGCCGCCCAATTGAGGCGTACCGCTGCCGCACCTGACGTTGATGGACCCGCGCTGGAACACGGGGACGGCCTCGCCCTTGGCGTAGGACCCGGCGCTCTGCTCCAGGTAATTGAGCGCACTCTTGACCTCACGGGAGGCTACACCCACAAAATCCTCCGCCGTGTCGCCCGCGCCCATGGGCGCCACCGCGCCGTTGGCGTCGTACTTGAGAGCCGCGCCGAAGATGACAGCATCGCCAGCGGGACGGGTATTCACAATCATATCCGGCTGGCGGGCATAGCTGCCTGCATAGCCGTGGTTCATGGCCTGGCCAATGCTCTGGGGATTCAACATAACTCAGTCCTCCTTCTTCTTGTGGGGGTTCCGGGCGGCGTAGGCGGCTTCGGACTCCTGGCAGCGAGACTCGAACGCAGACGCCTGGGCGGCATCCGCCGCCTGTCTGGCATTGGCCTCAGCCGCCTCCATCACCCGGCCCATAACGTTGGGGCCCTTGATGCTGGACAGCAGCGCGTCCACCACCCGGGCGCGGTCCTGTTCATCCTTGATGCCCGCGACGGCGGGCCGGACAGCTTTCAGCAGCGCCGTAGCCGCATCCGCATCCTTGGAGGCAGTGCCCAAATTGGACACACCGTCTGCCGGGGCGTCAGCGGCCTTCTCCTTGTCCTCGGGCTCTCCGCCGCCCAGCTTCTCGATCACAGCGTCCAGATCCTTTTCATCGCTGATTTTCTTCTCCGGCTGGCTGGCCCTGGCCTCCAGAAGATCGATCAGCCTGTCCAGCTTCGCCGGCAGAGCGTCCAGGGCTGCGGGCACCGTCTCCTGCGCGGGTGCGCCGGGCACGCCTGCGGGTTCGGCGTCCAGTGCGGCGGCGGCAGTGGGGATAAGAGCTTCCACACCCTCCGGCGTCTCCGCCTCCTGTGCGGCCGTCCCGAATGCCTTCAGGATGGCCTCTGCAAATTTGCTCATACGTTTTGTTCCTTTCCCGGCGGATGCCGCCGAATCTTGTATTGCCACCTCGCGGCCTGCCCGGCCACGGGGAACAACCGCCACATGGTTGCCGCGAATGCCCGTCTGCTTGTACCGCCCATCCGCCAGCGGCGTATAGACGCAGTTGTAGCCGCAGCTGACTTCCCGGACCACGCCGTTTCTGATATCACTGATGAGGCACGCGTCTTTGACCAGCAGGTCCGCTATAACGAAATTCCCCTCCCGCCGTACATCCTGGACATGGCCCCGGGAGTAAGCGGCGTGGTTCACCGGCCCGACATTTTCGGCAGGGTGTCCCGACGTCACATCCTTACCCTCGAAGGATGCCAGCGCGTCCGGATCGAACACGTCCGCCGGGTCCCGGTACACCGTCACCGGACGGTCCGGGCCCTCCAGCCCCAGCTCGGAGGAGAGATAGGTCATCTCACCCGTCCGGGCAATGGGCACGTCCCGGCAGATGAGATAGCCCTCCGGGGTCTCCTCCATGTGGGGGCTCAGTTGTGTGCCATAATAGGCAAGCATGCGCTATCACCTCGCAAAATAATAAGGAGCCAGCCTGCAAGTTTCCTTGCAAACTGACCCCGTTCGGTCCTTCCCGGCATCCGATCATGCCGTGGGTACGTTATTGAACCTTCACTTTTTTCCTGGTAACAGTTCGGATCGTGATTGAACCGTCTGCCTCCTTTGTCAGCTCCACCCGGTATCCCTGCTCCAGAGCAGCGGTAATAGCACGGATGTCATTCTCAGTCATGATGCTGCTCCTTGCTCTCATCTGCCATTTTCAGGAGTTTTTGAGCTATAGTAGCTCGCGATCTGTCAAAATCATGCTCTCCATCCAATACACACATCTCTTCTTCTGTGTATGGCGTGGCTGTAGCTAATGCTTCTTCCAGTTTTTGGCGTTCAGCTTTCGACAATATACACGCCATATTGCCCCGCCTCCTCCAAGAAATTTTCGATAATGCCAATGTATTGTTTTACATCGAATACCGCCACTTCGGCCTGAACGGTCTGCGCGTCTATTCAACGCAGCCGCCCTTCCAGCGCCATCTTGGCGAGTGTTGCCATTGCGCGATCCATGTCCCGCTCTCCATCCAACCTGTCAAATATCGGATCATCCTCTGGGTATGGCTCCGCTTTCTTCAGCAATCCCTCGAAATATTCACGCTGTTCCGGAGATAAATTTAACGCCATATTTTTGTACCCCCAACAAAAATTTTTGCATTATGTCAGCCGCTTCTGAGGCGGTCTTTGCATTACGTAGTCTTTCAACGCAATCTTTGCCAAATGCCATTGCAAATCCAGCCGTATCATAAGATTCCAGTTTCTGTAAAACATAAACGCTCCCATTGTTTCCAATGGCCGTTAAGACAGTAGTATCTACACGCAGCCCAAAGCTGTTCACATCACCAGGCGAAAATATCATCCCACTTGGGTGATTATGTATCAGGATATGCGGCTCATTGCAACGCGGCATATCGATCTGCTGTCCAGCAGACTCACCTATCTTTCGCTCAATCAACTGCATATCCGGCGTATAGACCGCCCCGGCCTCCGTCCCCACCGGTTTGTCCCGCACAGCCCGCAGCAGCTCCCGGTGGGCCTCCTGCAAACGAACCGCCTGATCCTGACTCCAGCCAGATGGCCGGACCAGAGGCACCCGCTGGATCGCCTCATCCGTAATGGGGATGCCGGTAAGCCTGGTATCTCCCAGTATATCAGATTTTCCCGGATTTGCAAGCTGGTTCGATCTCCTGTACGCAGTTTTCCACGCCTTGTACTTCTCATCCCCCGCCGCCTTGTGTTTCTGGAACGTCTGAAAAGTCTTGGGAACATCATCCGGGATGGCCGTCCGGTACCGCTCCCACTGCCGGTAGTCCCGCAGGAACCGGGCGCGGGCCTCCTCTTTCTTGCGGTATGCCTCGACCTGCTTCTGGGTCCGGGGGTCGCGGGTGGGCGGATTCTTCTCGAAGCTGGAAAATTCCTTGATCTTCCGCAGCTCCTCTTCGCTGCGGCCCATAGGCGTCCAGCGGATGAGCTGGTGGAGGCAGTTGGGATGGATATTCAGCCAGGAATTGGTGAGATCGTCCGGCCCGCCGGGGTCCATCTTCCCGAACGCCGCCGCCAGAGGCGGGAAGTCCGGGTCCCTGCCGCTCCTGGAGTACACCCGGCCCTCCAGCGGGGCGCAGAGCTTGCAGGCAGTGCCGTGCCTGCTGATCTGGTAGAGGTCGTGGTCCGGCGACTCCGTCAGGACGGCCAGCGCCTCCGCCTGACGCGACGTAGTGCGCAGGACCATGCTGCCGTAGGTATGCAGGCTCCACTTGCGGCCCGCCTTATCGACGAAAGCCGTCACGCCCTCCCGGCGCAGGGCCGCCGTGAAGTCCGGCAGGGTCTTGTAGACGCCCCGCCCCATGGCCTGCATCGCCGCCGCCTGCTCCAGGCCGGTCCGCCGGAAGATGTCCGGCTCGGTACGGCCCAGCAGGGCAGTCTGCAAAGTGGCGGCGGCGGTCAGACAGCCCTCTGTGATCTGTCCCATGAGGTTCATCGTCAGCCGTTGGACGATATCCATCTGCTGGCTGGTGAGGACGCGGGCATTTTGATAGGCGGCTATATGCTTCTCCGGCGTCTCCGGGACCTCCATAGGCTTCCGGGCCTCCGGATGCTTTACGTAGAACCGGGTCTCGATCATCCGTGGGACGTAGGTCCAGCAGTCATTCTCCAGCTTGCGGAGGATGGCCTGAACCCGCGCCAGGGCGGCCTCCGCGTGGTAGTCCACCAGCCCTCTGGAGCGCAGGCGGCTGATCTCGTTGATGATGTCCGTCTCCGCCTTCAGAAAAATCTCAATGAGCCGCTGCAGCTCCCGGTCAGCCGGGCCAGGCGTCAGCGCCGGCATTCAGCCCTCCTTTAGTCGTCATCGTCCTCGCTGTCTATCTCCATCTGTATCCTCACCAACTCCTCTGGCGTTGGTGGCTTAATCAGCTTGAGGAAATCCCAGAAGGGGGCTTCCGGATGCGCTGTACCATAGTCGATGATCTCCTGCTCGATGTGTTCTTCTGAAGCGACGAACGCCAGCAAATCGACAGCCTCCTCCGTTACAATATCTCTCTTTTCTGCGCCTTGCCCAATGTACGGTGCTAAGAATGCTCTGAGCTTTTCTTCCACGATTACAGCCCCTTTACTTTAATTTGTTCATCATGACCGTCTCAAACCCGCCATAGCCATCTGCTTTAACCGTGTATACTTTTTTAGCATCCCGAATGGTTCGAACATCTCCGGCTCTCAAATTAGGATACTGCGCTCCCAATATCCCGCACAGCCTGGCATAAGTCTTAGGCTTGAGCTGAATCCCGGAGCGGCTTCTCTGTGGTGATGGCGCATACTTGGTTTTACCTATCGTACCACTTCCTCCGCCGCTTGTAAAGCGACCGGATGCAGGATCATGATATGGGTTATAATCCAACGCCAGGGCATCTCCGGTATCCATCTCAAAAGGGCCCGTTTCCTCTCCTCCATACCCCAGCCCCAGCAGGGGGTCCCGCAGGGCGGTCACGTCCTGATATGTCTTCCCTTTGTTGGCCTCGATCTCCTCATCGGAAATACTGCCGAACAGGCCCGTCTCATCCGCCAGCTTTTTCAGCTCCTTCTGAGCGGTATCTGCTTGCAGCAGCCCCGCCTGGAAGATATCCCGGATAGCCACGGCTTTCTTCTCCGCGATTTCCGCCACCTCTTTGGCCGACGGTGTCCAGAGGGGCGGGAAAACGATGTCCAAATCCTCCGGTACCACGCCCCAGGCGGACATGCACACCACCGGCAGCACCCGCTCCAGGATGGGCCGCAGGGTGTTCTCCCGGAGAGTGTCCACATAGTCGTAGTAGTTCCTCAGGTCGCTCTCTCCCGTGGCGTTGAGCCCCGCAGGGGCCCGCCCGAACAGCTTTGTCACCGGGATACGGGACGCGCCCGACAGGTTCAGGCACATACTCTCATAGACCTCCTGAAGCCCGGTAAAGGTGTACTGGGCGCTCCTGATCTGATCCCCCTTGTTTACCAGCTGCATCCCGAAGTTGGAACGCATGACGCTCTGGGCCTGCATGGTCCGCCAGAAGCGCCGCTGCATGGCCGCTGAGCCTACGGAGAACAGCTGGTCCAGATTCTCCACTTCCATCGTCTCCACGTTGGCCCGGAAGGTCAGCGCCGCCATGTTGGCGGATACGTTGTCGTGCTTGACCACATCCTGATACAGAGCCTCGACCTCGCTCTCGCCCCAGTGCAGTTCTGTCAGCTTCTCCAGACAGGGCAGCTCCCGCCCGGTGAAACGGATGACGCGGGAGTGGTGGACCCTGGCCACGATGCCGCCCTCCGGCGTGTTGACCCGGTAGTACGCCGGAAGACCGAAATCCGGGTCGCTCATATCGCTGACCAGCTCTGCGTCCGGCGTGACGCCGCACCAGCGGTCCACGATGTAGATCCCGGCAAACGTACCGGGCAGAACCATGTCCAGATCAAGAGGCTGATCCAGCATCCCCTCCTGGCCCCGGATCATGAGGATCCCCGCAGCGCCTCCATACAGCCGCCCCCACTTGAGGCCGGCGCTGATCCGGTCCCGCAGGGCGGCGCGCCGCTGCGCCTGCTCCAGCCTCCGCAGCTCCTCCGGGCCTGCGCCGCCCAGCGTGAACCATTCCCGGGTCATGTCGTCCGGGATGATGCCGACAACGTTCTGGACCACCCAATTTTCGCGATAGAGGGAATTGAGCAGGGCGTAATTGCCAGTCATCCGGGTGAGCGGATACTCCGTAGCCTCCAGGGGAGACTGGGAGCCGTACCCCAGCCGGAACAGCGGGTTGGAAAACGCGTCCGTTGTCATGACCGCCTCGCTCATGCTATCCCTCCTCTCCGTACCGCCACTTGGGCAGGATTGTGTTGACGTAGTAGCGCAGGGCGTCGGGACCGTGGTCCTGCTGCTTCACGGGCCGCTCCACGCCCAGGGCCTGCGCCGCCTTCGTATCCCAGACATAGGACTGCAATTCTCCGATAAGCCCCGCGCACCGCTCCCGGTGGACCCGCAGTACCCGCTTGGCGAACAGCTGCGATACCCGCCGGATGCCGTCGATGACCTCGTTGTCCCCCTGGATTACATACATGCCCCGCCGCCGGAGCTCCGCGATAAAGCTGGCCGCCGACGGGTCCACCACCACCGGGCAGTGGAACTGGACGTCCGGCCCCATGAACCGCTCCAGATCGTCCGCGTATTCTCCGTCGGTCTTCTGGCGCAGGCCGGTGGCGTCCGCGTCCCGGCTGTCCCAGCGGTATTCGTTGTCCACCCAAACGGTCCCGCCGTCGTCGTAGACGTCCAGGAAGACTGTCGGGTTGGCCGTTCCGTAGTCGCAGGCAATCGTCCTGGACGCGACGTAGGGCAGACCCTTGGGACGGGCCCGGTCCTCGTAGCCGTTGACCTCCGGGTCGAACATGTCATAGATCAGGCCGTCCCCCGCCGTCCATTCGCCGTCAATGTACCGGCGTTTGAACACCCCGGTGTAGAGGCTGCGGTACATGGCCCGGGTCTCCTCCGACAGGCCGGGGTTGTCGTCCATGGTGAAATGCAGATGGGTGGCGTCCTTCTCCTGGGCCTTCAGGATCCACTCCTGCCGGAACCAGTGGGTGGGTACGTCCGGGTTGCAGTTGAACCACAGCTTCGCTCCCTCCACGCTGCACCGGGCCAGGGCCTGCTCCACGAAGCTGCGGGGCATCAGCGCCACCTCGTCCAGCAGCGCCCCGGCCAGTGTGACGCCCTGGATGAGCGTGTAGGAGGACTCATCCTTCCCGCCGAAGAGGTAGAACCGGTTTTCCCGGCTCCCCCGGCGGACCGTCAGGACATGCTCCCCGCGATGGTAGGCCAGCGTGAAATTTTCCTGCAAGTACCGGACCGCCAGCAGCGGCGTTATGATGTTCCGCTCCACGCTGCCCACCGACTTGCCGCAGAGGGCGAAGGCGCAGCTGCTGAAGCGCCCCATGGCCCACAGCGCGAAGGACAGGGACATGATGGACGTCTTGCCGGAACGCACCGCACCGTCGCAGATCAGCGCGCGCCTGCCCTCATAGGGCCAGCGGAGGATCCGCATCTGTTTTTCTGAGAGCATCGGCCGCCTCCTTCAGGCTCCTGGTGATGGGATCGTCGTCCTGAGCGGCAGAAGCGGGGCTAGCCTTTTCGCTCATGCCGTAGTTCATTTGCAGATCAAACATCACGCCCGTCAAGTCCTTGCCTGGGCGGGTCATCAGCTCCTTCTCCCGCCAGGCCAGCAGCTGCTCCCGCGCCCACTCTGTGGTCCCCGCAAACTGCGGGTTTCGCTCTCTGCTGCAATACTGCGACCAAGTGTCCCGGCTGATCCCCAGGTACCGGCACAGCCCTCCGACGGTGGGCGGGACCACGAACTCCAGCTCTGTCATGTCCTCGCCCCTGGCGTTTTTGACTGGACGCCATTCTGGGATAAAATGCCCCCACTGGTCCTTCTCTCCAGTGTTGTAAGATTCCATCACCGGCTTGACGCGGGAGATGGAATCGAAATAATTCTCCACCGCCCGCCGCAGGGCCCGGTCCGTGTTGTATTTCTTCGTTCTGCCCATACTATCCCCTCTGATCGCCCGCCCCCCTGCGCGCCTTGCCGTGTCAGGAAATCGGGGCTAAAAAAAACCGATGCCGACGACCGCCTCACAAAAGGGCAGATCACCGGCACCGGCTAAACTCGAAGCACTGGCCAAAATCGATATTCACAAGAAACTTTGTTTTGCATGTCCGGCACCACAGCTGTAAATTTTGCGCCGAGGTATCCGGCCTGATGTACTGGCTTGTCTTGCACTTACAAACGGGACAGACAACAAACCCATCCTTCACCGCCAGTTTACCACAATCCGTCTGCGCTTGCAATAGTCTACCTCCTTTTTGTCATTTATTCAACTACATTCCAAGATAGTAATACAAATTTAAAATGTCTGCACACGCCCTGTATCACATGATATACCACGCGTAACGATATTGCCCGAATTCATTGCCTGTATGATAGACGCCCCGGCTGCGGGCGGCTTTCGGTATCGGTATCTCTCCGCTGCTGTCCCACCAGCATTCCAGCGGCGGAAGCTGCTTCACCAGCGACCGGGAACACACCCAGGTCCTGGCGCTGATCGGGATGGCGATGCCGTCCGTGGCTTCCTTGTTGAAGTATCTGGCTGTCCTGCGGTAGCTGTCATGCGGATACCGCAGAAGCGGCTGGTCGTCCACATCCTGGCCGAACTTCCACAGACACCGGACCTCCGCCGGAGAAAAGTCGCTGTCCCGCAGCACCAGATGGATATGGAACCGGTGGTCCCCATGGCGGCCCTCGATAAGGTACACATAATCGAAGGGCCGCCCCCGCCATTTCTTCAGCCGGTACAGGAAGCTCCGCCACGCCCGGCGCACATCCTGGAACCTCTGCGGCTCATGTTCCCTGTCGAAGGTCAGAGCGTAGACGGTGCCCTCCTTCCCGAACAGCGCCAGCCGCAGCTCCAGCCGGTCCACCCGCGTCCGGCACACGGAGGAATCCCGGGGCGGACGGAGAATTTTATTCTTCTCCGTCCGCTCCCAGGGCGAATCGTTGGTGGACAGCCGGGGCCGGATGCTCCGGCACTCCTTCACCAGCGGTCCCGCCCGCTGGCGCACGCAATACCAAGGATTTTCTCTCAAGACACCTCCTCCTTCCCCAACCGCTGCTCCACATATGCCGAAAATATCGAGACAGTCAGATTCGCCGCTGCGTTCCGTATGCAGTCAGAAGCATCTTCCGGCAGAGCGGCCAGGATCGCTTCTATCCGGTCATAAACGCTCCTCTCCTGGGCGGTGGAGCCGGAGGCCGTAGCCTCCGGCTTTTTCTGACGAATCCGCTCCGGCATCTTCACTCCATCCACCCCGGCCTCCGCCAGCACCGCCCGGATCTCTCCGGGCGATGCTGCGTTGAGGTCCGCAAGAATCCTGATCTGTTTGCTCTTGTTCGCCGCCTGCATATAATCACGAACGATTTCTTCACTGGTCATCTGCACGATATTCCCTCCTCATCATGCCACCGATACCTCCTTCGCCTCTTCCGCAACGGGCCGTCCTTCCAGGTCCCTGGGACTGCCTGCATGTACCCAGTCCAGCCACGTTTTCAAGAATCCGGCGTGGACCTGTGCGGGGGACCTGCTGCCGTCCCTTTCGTTCCGATACCCATGGATCTGTCTGATCGTAAGCTCCCGGCAGTTGTTTTCCGTGCTCATCTCGATGGTCACATACGGCACACCTGGCGCAGATTCCTTCCGCAGAAACAGGATAGTGACCTTCCCCTCCACGTGCCGGGCGGCGTAGCCTCCCACGCAGTGCTTCAGGATATGGCCCTCCCGGACGATATCCCGGACGCTCCCGGGAACCACCACGCACAGCCCATCTGCGGAGAAAGAGAACTGCGCCGTCAGACGCTCCAGGCGGACACGGTACCGCCGCATGGAGGCTTCATCTTCGGCCGGCTGAACGGCAGCAACCGCGCAGTCGTGCCGCTCCGCCAGATCATCCGGCATCCGCACATCATCCCGGGACAGGTCGTATCTGAGCCTGGCCGCCGCGTCCAGATAGTCCACCCACAGCTGCGCAGTGACGGCTGGTCCGCTTTCAAACGATCTCAGATACCGCGCTGCCCGCGCCATGCTGACGTTCGCTGCGCGTGAGCCACTGCATAAGAGCCGGAAGGCAGCTTTCCAGGCATCTTTTTCCTGCACGAATTCCGGCAATCCGCTGACCAATCCGCTGCGCCGCAATCCTCTGTAGCCCTTCAGGTCCTCAAAGCCGCACAGACCGTTTTTGAAGACCCGGAAGTCCGCCTTTGACAGCCGGAAGAAGTCCGCCGGGTTTCCGGCATCCCAGTCCAGGATATCCTTATGGGGCTTGCCATGGATCACCAGATCACTGACCACCTGGTGGAACCCCAATTTGACCAGGAACTCCATCTGAGGCCGCCGGGTGTACTCTGCCAGATAACGGATCAGGTGAGCGATACGGAAGGGTTCCAAATCAAAATCCAACCCGCCAACAAAACTGCCGTACTCCGCATCAAACCATTCGCCGTACTGGCAGTAGCGCAGGGAACTTTTCCCGATATTCCCTACGCCTATGGGCCAGAATGCGGCGTCCGCCTCGTACGGTCTATTCTGGAACGGAGCTTGTATCCGGTCCATCCGCTCCCACAGCTCATCGACCCGCCAGTACCCGCCGAACCAGGAGAATGTTTTTGCTTTCCACCCCACCCGCCGGCCTGGCGCGAATGCGTACATCCGGAACGGCTCAAAGCGGACATATCCGCCCAGGTCCTCACGATCAAACCACCGAAACGCGTACCCGGTCTGGACCAGCAGCCAGTCTTTGTAAACGCTGATCTGCACCGCCCGCACATGAGAACGCAGCCCCTCAAAGTTCGTGTATCTGTCCATTGCCAGCAGCGTCGCCCGCTGGCCGCAGTTGGGACACTGGCAGGTCCCTTTATGTTTGATCCTGAAAAAATCAGGACGGATCGCCTTATCAACGAAAAAGCCTTCCATGCAGCTGGTGCATACACAGCGCCGGACATTCTTCTCAGCTGTGCGGAAAAAGACGAACGGTTCAAAAAACTTCCGGGCCAGTGTCTCCTCCTCATCGCTGAGGTATTCGGGGAAAGCGGCAAGCAGTTCTTTTTCCTCCTCCGGTGTGAGAGGCGTACACTCTGCATTTCTCATACTCCGCCCCCCTTACGAAAAGAAATCCGAAAAGTCCAGAGAAATCACTTTCTCCGCTTCCTCCGCATCCGGCTCAAGCTGGATTTTAGGCTCCATCTTCACTTGCGCTCCCTGGAAATAGAACGCCGCCGCCCGCCGGTACGCCTCCTCGTCAGAGACGAAAGTCCCGACCCCTTTCGTCACCGCCGCCATGCACTCCGCAAAGCTGCCGCCCTGTACCACGGCCTGGGCAAATTCCTCATTCTGACAGCAGAAGGATGCCAACGTTTTCGCTACTGCACTTTTCATCGCGGACTCGTATTTGTTGCCCTTGAAAGCCTTCGCCTCCCGCTCCAGCTTATCTGCTGCCTGATTTTTCCAACTCACACCTCCGCCGCCTTTCCGATCAGCTCCGCCAGCGCGGTCAGGGCCTTCTGCATCCCCGCCGCCTGACTGTCGTCCCCGCGTCCGCGCACCTTGAGCAGAAGGCCGTGGAGCTTATTGGCAACGTCCTGAGCCTGCCCGAACAGCATCTGGAACACTGCCAGATCGCTGTCCCCGGCGATTGCCGCCTTTGCCTCCACCCTGGCCGCAGCGTCCAGCCGGGCATTGGCATCCGCCAGGGCGGCCTCAGCCGCTTTGCGCTTCTCCTCCGCCTTGTCACGGGCGGCCTTGGCCTTGTCCACCTTGGCCTGCATCTCCGCCATGGCTTCCGCCCGCGCCTGGTCGATTTTCTCCTGGTCCACAGCCATCACTGCCACGTCCACCGGTTTGGCTTTCAGCTCCTCCAGCTCTTTCTGGGCGGCGGCGACAGCTTCCTGGGAAGACTGGAATTGCTCCTTCAGCAATGTGATATCAGCCTCCACTTTGGCACGGCTTTCCTCTGCGGCCTTGGCGTCCGCTTTCGCGGCTTCTGCCGTCTGACGGGCCTCATCACGCTCCCGGATGGCCTGCTCCAGCTCCCGGGAGGTCATGTCGATTACTGTTTTTTCTTCCCCGTTGACTATGTGGTGCTCCGCGATGAACTGCTCCCGCTCCTCCGGTGGGAGGGCAAGTAGTGACAATGCTTTTGTGGCTCCCAAATTCGTCAGCGCTGACGAATTTGTCCACTCCCGTGCCAGCTTCATAAACCGATTTGCAGCACTGACAGAAAAATCAACACGATCCTCTAGCCAGGGAAGCCAAGCGCCATGAGGCAACATCTCCTTAGCCTCAATAAGCCGTTGACCGATGCCAATAATGGCTTCTCCTGCATTCTGTTTCAGCGTCAGGATTTCCGCTGTGATGGTCTCGATATCCCGTGCCTCCTGGGCAGCAGGCTCCAGGCTGGATACAGCGTCCATCATCGCAGCCAGGTCAAACTTCCTGCCCACAGTCCGCCCCCCTCTCCAGATACTCCCGCACCATCGCCCGGTAGTCCACGCACGCCGCGCTGCGGGGACTGTAGACCACCAGAGGCTGACGCTGGAAGGTGCTTTCATCCACCCGGTCCGTCCGCCGGATCACGGTCTTGAATACCGGAAAACTCCCCGACCGCAGCACCCGCTCCGCCTGGGTCACGATGTCGGCATTGTGCCACATCGTGACCAGCACGCCCGCCAGCGTCAGGTTGGGATTTACCCGGTTCATGGCGCGGACCTGCCGCAGAAGCTCCGCCATGCCGTATACACTGAATGCGTCCAGCTTGATGGGGACAATCACCTCATCCGCAGCAGCCAGAGCCGCCCTTGCCGCCAAAGAAAACGCTGGGGGCATGTCAATGATGGTGTAGTCATAGGCGTCATCCTCCGCCACCGCCTCCAGAAAGCTCCGCAGCCGCCACACAGCCCTGGGATCCCGCTCGGGCGCGGTGTCCAGCTCCGCCAGGGCCATATCCGCCGGGATGATTTCCAAGCCCACGTGACCTGTGCTGTAAACATTCTCCGGCCAGTAAGGTTCAGAGTCTCCTGCCAGGATATCCCGCAGGGTGGATACGATCATCTCTTCCAGGAGAAAGAACCGGCTGGTATTGCCCTGGTGGTCCGCATCGATCAGCAGGACGCGCTTTCCATGGTCCGCGGCCAGGATAGCCGCAACATTGTCAGCGGTGACGGTCTTCCCGACACCGCCCTTCAGGTTCATGATGCAAATCGTTTTCATCGCTGTATACGTCCTTTCACGTCTTACCGTCGAACGGCGACGGGCCGTCCGGCATAGGCCGGAAGATGGACTGCTGGACTGAGGTTTCCGGCTTCTTCTCCGGTACCCACATTGCGTTGGACTGCCGGAACCGCTGGTTATCACCATCGAAGTCCAGGACAAATCCTGTGTTTGCCACACCGTCCTTGTTTTTGGGGATCGTAAGATTGCGTTGGAGGTTTTGGGGATCATTGGGAAACCGCCGGTAGAGCAGCATGACCACATCGGCGTCCTGCTCGATCTGTCCGGACTGACGCAGAGAAGAAAGTTCAGGAGGCTTTTCTTTGCCGTCCTTGTCTGCTTTTTCCGGGCGGCTGAGCTGGCTGAGGGCGATAATCACCTTACCAGTCTGCCGCCCCAGCTGCTGGAGATCGCTGGACACCTGACTGACCCGCTCGAAGTCGTTGAGATGCCGTCCACTCCTGGCGGCGGGAATTTTCTGGAGGTAGTCCACCACGATCACGTCATAGTGCCGGGCCATCGCATAGGACCCAATGCCGGAAACAGTCATGCCGCTGGTCTCCAGCAGCTCCAGGGAGGGCGCGGTCAAATGCTTGCGCATGTCGTAGACCTGCTCCAGATCTGTCTTCTCCATCTTGTCCGACATGATCCTCCGGTAGCTGGTCAGCGCCTGGCAGGCTACTGTCCGGTCGTAGAGCTTGTCCGTGCTGGTCTCATAGGAGAAAAATCCAACCCGGTGTTTTTGCGCAATATGGAAGGCCATCTGGAGGGCCAGCGCAGTCTTGCCCGCAGAAGCCGAACCGCCGATAACCACCATGTCGCCGCCAGTGACATGCAGGTTCTCATCCAGCTTGGGGAATCCCCAGCGGATGAATTCCTGCCGTGCTTCTCCACCGTGGCGGGCAAAAAACTCACGAAGTCCGCGCTTCATGTCCACCCGCCGCACCTCGCTGCGCTCGCACAGCAGCAGATTAGCCGCGTCTGTCAGTTCCCGGACCTTGTCCAGGTCCTCTGCCTGGGCAAGCTGCTCCCCGATGCTCCGCATCCGCCATAGCCGACTGGCCGCTTTCAGGGCCTTCGCGTACTCCCCCGCATTAGCGGACGTGGGCGTTACCTCCATCAGCTCTGTCAGAAATTTTCCGTAGTCTCCACCCAGATATTCGTTGACCAGGATAGGATCCGGAGCGCGGCCCTGGCTGTAAAGCTCCCGGAACGCCCGGAAAACGTTGCGGTTCGCAGGCAGCTGGAAATCCTCCTCCAGGACAGCCATGAGCATGGGACCCACTATCTCCGCATCAATCAGCATGGAACCCAGCACCCCCTGCTCCGCTATCAGCAGCTGCTGGCCCAAAATCGCCTTCTGATCCTGGCTCATATGTACATCACCCTTTCATCCCACAAGGGAGCGCCAGCCGAACCCGGCGGCGCTCCCGGTTTTTCATCATCCTTCAGCGGGTAGACGCTGTCCCAGCTATGCAGAATGGCGTTGTCCAGCAGGGCCAGCTTACTGGCCCGGTCCCCGCCGGACAGCCGGTCCAGCCTGCCCGTCAGAATGTTGGCCATCCGCCGGGTATCCAGCGGTTTCTTCTTGCGCCTGCGCTTCTCGCAGAATTCCCGCAGCCGCTCCCGCAGCTCCTGATCGCCGCCGGCATAGGCATCCAACACGGCCTCCGCCGCTTCCGGGCCGTCCGGCGGCTTGTCTGTTTTTGGCGCGGCGTTCTTTTCCGGCGCTGACGGTTTGGGGGGTAGGGGGGGATCCATGTTGTTTTGTACACTGGTACTAACATGTTCTATATTACATTTGCCCATTTGGGCAAACATGCTGGCCTGTTCGGGCGAATCCACTCGCCCGTTTGGGCAAATGCATCCGCCTGTTTGGGTCATGCCGTACAGCTCCAGAAGCTCATCGCCCGGGGTGTACCAGAGGGTCCGGTCCCGCTGGTCCTCGTTGTAATTCCCCACCAGGATCGCCCCCCTCTCCCGGCAGCTCTCCGAAATCCGGCGCAGCTGCTTGGCGCTCCACCAGGGGAACAGCTGCGTCAGGGCGCTGACGGAGTTGTACGTCCACCAGCGCCCGTCCCGGTAGTTGCGCCCGTTCGCCCGGTTTTCCTTGTACCAGTACATGATGGAGTCAAGAAAGATCGCTTCTTCCAGCCCGTATTGAACGGCCACATGGCCGTACCCGCCGATCCGCTCCAGTGCCCTCATGTCAAGCTACCTCTTCCAGCACGATTTGTCCATCTTTACCCAGCCGGGCAATGTACTGCCTGCCGCTGCGTGTGCGCAGGACGCAGTGGTCATAGACGGTCTCCAACTCCTTGATCTCCTCCGGGGAGAACCGGGCCCGGACCCGCTCCCGCACCAGGACGGCGGAGCACATGGCGGCGATGCCGCTTATGTAACAGTCGTCCAGGCTGTCCACAAAGGACCGCGCTTCATCCGTCAGCTCCTCCCGCCATTCCTGGGTCTCCGGATCGCCGGTCTCGTGTTTCCAGCTGGCCAGCAAATGGTTTTTATCCTTCTTTGTCATAAGAACCCCCTCCTGAAATGTCAATATTCCCAAGGCGCCGCGTCGATCTTCCTGATGGCCTCTTCCATCGCGCGGATATCCTTGGCGTACCCTTTTGCGCTGCTCGCCCCCACGCATGGAAGCGGAGGGAACCGTCTGACAGCGCCCAACGTATAGTTCAGCGCCGCCCGGACCGCTGTGACCTGATCGTCTGTCAGGGTGACCGTTTTCTTCATACTGCCTCCGATCCCGTTGTCCGGCCACGGTACTCCACACCGAAGATTTGACATAGCTGATAGTCAGTCAGGTTATACCGTCTGACAAAGGTCCGGAGATCGTCTATTCCGAAGGTCCCTGGATACCGTTTCCGGCGGCAAAAGGTGGCATAGCTATAGGGCAGCAATTTGGCCGTGTCAATATCGCGGTCCCCTACTCGGGCTTGACCGCCACGCAGAGCGGCCAGGAATTCCCGGTCCATCCGCTCTTGAGCGGATACAGCTTTCTTAGGCATAGTCTCCCTCCTATTCGCACTGCGCCAGCAGCGCAGCCAGCTCCGCCGCGTTCTGGGAAGCGTCCAGCCGCTCCTGGGCCAGGTCCCTGGCCGCCTCGCCCAGCAGGCCGCCCAGGGCGGCGGCCTCATGCTCATAGAGTTGCACAACATCACCCAGCAGCTCAGACAAGAATTCGAACTGCGCAGGAGTAAGTGTAATTTGAAAATTCATAGTTTTCCTCCTTGATTTCCGCCCCGCGCTGTAGTAAACTATTCACGCGAGGCTTTTGTTGTTTTCGTCTTGCGGACTGGCCCCGTCAGATGTTCGCTGCATCTGACGGGGCATTTTCATTTGTCCGCCAGGTCTCCCACATAACCGGAAAAGAACCTCCCGGTGTTGGAGTCAAAAACGCTGTAATACTCGCCGTCGATGCTGACCTTGACATGGCCGTCTATGTAGTACACGCAGGAGATATGGCCGTGGAGCCCTTTCTTCCTGAGCGCCCGGATCAGGGCAGCTTTCATGGCGGCCAGCTTCGACGGGTCTGTCTCCTGGGGCTTGTCCCGCAGGTAGTTGGTGTAGTTAATCTTCATAGATGCGCCATCCTTCAACGCCGCCTGGGTGTGTAGATTCTGTTTTCTGCCGCACGTTCTGCTCTTCGCACCGCACCCAGCAGTTGCTCCAGGCTTTTAACGGTCTTCCGGTTTTCCTCCAGCCACGCCAACACTGGCGCAGTTTCCGCCATAGCGTCTTTTGCTGCCCGCCGCTTTTTGCGGGCAGCGGTCAACTCTACAGCCAGCACCAGAAGCTCCGCATCATCGTGCTCTACGAACTCCATATCATGATGGATATCGTTTGTAATGGCGTTGGCCTCAAGCTCATCCGCTTCTGCCATGCGGAAACGCTGTTCGCAGTCGCGAAGGTATGCGAGAAATTCATCAATTTGACTGCTGGTCACAATCGACCTCCTTTCTGTCTCAGGCATATTTTTCACTCGCTTTCAGTTTTGACTTGCCACCCCTCTCCCGCCTGTGGTAGAATTTGAGCGGAGAAAGGGGGTGAGTGCATGATATTGGAACAAGCAAAATTTGACCAGATGCGCGGATTACTGGATGACATGTATGCAAAAGATGATCAAACCAGGGACATTGTAAGCCGTGCTGGTCTTACGTCAGACCAACTAAAAATTGTTAATCTTTTGATTATCCAGGCTCTGCGGTACTACGATGCTTTGAAGGAAGGCGGAGAATTCACGGTCCGCTAAGTTTACAAGATACTGCATGTCCTCATTTGTCAACCCACGAGCTTCCACCTCGTGGGTTGACTTTTTACCTGTAGTCATGTTTCTTCTCACCTCCTCCGAAGCCTAAAATCAAGTATTTTGCCCACCTCCTTCCATCGATATCTGCCGCCCACTGCCTACACAGAATCCTGAGTAGGCTTAAATAGAGCATTTGGGTCAGTGCCCATTGCGCGGCAAAGCGAAAACATTTCGTTTGCATCCATCAATATCTGCCACCCACTGTGCTTATGCGCTGTCCCGCTCCGCCGGGGACTGGGCGGCGATAGTTGTGCCGATTATTGGGATTTCCACTTGCCACATCTTCCCGCCTGTGGTAGAATTTGAGCGGTAGAAAGGAGGTGACGCTATGAATCTGAGCAAAGACGCAATCAAAATTTTGAAGATAGCAAACGCACAGGAAACTATAAACTTTGAAGATGGATGCTTGGAACTTCGTGGATCTGTTCATGTTGCATATGCACCAGAAGTTTTTGCATTTTTGGAGAATCATGGTCTCGTCATTGTTCATTCAGAAATGGTGACAGAAGATTACAAAAAGACTACTATTCGAATAACTCCAGAGGGTCAGGCAGAATTAGGGGCTTATCTTGAGAAAACCCGAGAAAAATGGATTACTAGAAGTCTTTCAATCTCTGCACTCATTATCTCTGCTGTCAGCATTATTTGGCAAATACTTTCATCAACAACGCTGAAATAGACAAGATAAGCGCTGTCACACTTATCCAAAAGTCCACAGAACACCGCACGAAAACATGGTTGATTATTCGCTCCCAGTTCTTTTTACTGGGGGCGGGATTTTTTCTCTTTTGCATAAGTGTTTTTCACCTCCTTCCATTGATATATGCCGCCCGCTAGACTTCCCGCTCTGGCTGTGCTGGGGCGGGGTTTTATGCGCTGGACCGACTAACGTTAACTGAGCTAACCTGTGCCGCAAGGCTCAATCCAAGAATAATTCCTCTAGCAAGAACCTTCCTTTCTTCAGGAAGCCCCATTAGCTCCCGAAGAAAATCCATATCTTCGGTTGTGACAACATCTACGAACTCGTTTTTGCTTTTAGGCTCTCTATTCACGGGATACCCTCCTTTCTGTTCTGATTATGCGATTATATTATCACGCATAATCAAGTTTGTCAATACAGAGTTTTTGATTCTGCGATTTTTCTTGACTTTGCGATTTTCTGTGTTATACTTAATGTTAGAAAGGAGATGGTCGCTTTGAATGAGCGTATAAAAAAATTGCGCAAGGCACTCGACCTCACACAACGGGAATTTGGTGAACGTATTGGTGTGAAGCCCAATACCATAGCAACTTATGAAATAGGGCGAAACCAACCTATTGACGCCGTAGTTTCCTTGATTTGCCGAGAATTTGATGTAAACGAGACTTGGCTCCGTACTGGCAAAGGGGAGATGTTTAAGAAAGTTCCCAATACGGCATTGGAGGCGTTGTCTGTAGATTTTCACCTGGATCCCTTTGATAAGGCACTAGTCGAAGAATATCTAAACTTGGAACCAACCTTAAGGGAAACTTTTCGGACATTCTTCTATAATGTACTAAAGAAATCTATTGGTGATTCCACGCTAGAAGAACTGTCAAAAGCAGATACAGAATACCCAACATTGGAAGAAACGGCAACATACACAGAGGAGGCAAACAAGTCAGCTATACGAGGGCGTTTTGTTAAGGTAAAGCAAGAGTCTGAGGCGGCAGAAGAGATTGCCCCATCGCTGACGAGGATGAAACAGGAAGCCCGCGCAGAAGCTGATGCAGTCGGAGATCAAGCTTATGGGGAAATCCTTCAGGAGAAGAGACAAGCGGCAAAGTTCTCAGCTTCACAAAACGATACTGGAAATACCGACAAAAAAGCAATATAAGTCCCCCTTCCATACGTGCGAGGGATTGGGGAAAGTCCATTGATTTGTCCCCTTACATAACCTCTAATTACAAGTCGCCGAAGTAGGCCGAGTACACAAATAAAATGTCCCCTGCTATGGCAAGAGAGAAATAATAAGAACTATATGCAAAACAAGAGGAATATACCATGAAAAAGAACCTATGGAGATTTGGTTTTTTTATGTGCGTTATTACCGCGATTGCAGGCATTAACGCTTTTTTCCGTGACATTTCCTCTGATCCTGGTGGTGCAATTCCAAATCTGGTCATCGGGTTGATTGGTGTCGCGTTTGTAATTTTATATATACAAAAAAGATTTTTCCCAAAAAGCAAATCTAGAGGTTCCATAAAATCGGCAATGCCTTCCACAAAGAAAGCATCTGAATCTTCGCGCCCCCAAAAGTCGATTGACAGTCCTGCTGAAAAAGCCGCCATAGCTGCTATGGAGTCACAGCTTTCCCGCATGATGACTGAATCCATCTCAGTGAGAACACAAACGATCGATCCAGACGAAGATGTCAAACCTCCCAGGGGTGCAGAGATCAGTTATCTGGATGCCAGAGCACTGAAGTTTTGGCATGGCAAACCAACGGATTATGAGATCCCGGCTTACTATGCGGAATCAGCATTCGGACGAAATGTTGGCCCTGCGCTTGGGCGGCTGCTTTGCGGAAAATATCTTGCATATTCGAGCGTAGAAAAGAGTATTTCACTGAAAACTGTTCCGGAATTGAAAGAAATTCTTGCCAAACATGAATTAAAGGTCTCTGGGAGAAAATCGGAATTGGTGCATCGGATCATGGATAATCTCTCAAGCCATGAGATAGAAACCTTGTTTCCGACCGGCGTTTATGAGATAACGCCGAAAGGAGAACACGCGTTGGAAGCTTACTCCATCGTCTTTACCAGTGAACGCCTCGGACTGGGACTTCCATATTACCGGCTCATCAAGGGAAAAGAGTCTGCGCCAGAGGCCGCAGACGTTGATATTATCCTTCAGCTGATGAAGCAGGATTTAGAGCAGGCGCAAAATAGCGGCAATAAAGAAGCCTACCGTGTTAAGTCCGCAGAAATGGCTCGCCTGTTGAACGAGCTGGGAAAACCTGAAGGTGCGATAGAGTATTACTGCCTATCCTTTTTCCTGTTTTGGCACCGCAATACCTTTGAGTTAAAAGTGGACAGCGTCTATGCGTATGATTATGAAGCTAAGAGAATAGACGAATGCGGGAAATTATGTGGGTATAGCTTTGATCAAACTCTCAGCACATTTCAGAAAGCGCTTCGTACACACAACCCTTTTGGGCTTTGCACAGAACACAACGTTGCAGCTGTGCAGCAGGTATTTAAGAAAGCATTATCTGTTTGAAATCATAAAAAAACGCTGACTTGGCGGGATACATAGAAAGGAGTTTGTCATGAGCAATGAAGCGAAGATCCTGGAGATGCTGACGGCGCTGACTACAAAGATCAATAGGCTTGAGGCCACACAGGCAGAGATGCAAGATACCCTCACCCGGGTGGCGGTCACCCAAGAGGGCGTGGTCCTGCCCCGTATCCAGTTGGCCCTGGAGGGCCATGACGAGCTCAAGCGGAAACTGGACACATTGGCAACCAAGGAGCAGGTAAGGGCGTTATCCAGCGAAGTGGACACGATCAAAGAGGTTGTCAGCCGCCACAACAGCGACATCAGCCAACTGAGGAAGGCGCAATAAAAACCGCCCCCAGTACTCACAATACTGGGAACGGTTAAAAAGGGGATGCTAAAGTTTCCATAGCCTTAGCATCTCCTATATTATCATACATATAGGAGGAAATCAACTATGGCAACAGCAAAAAAATTACCCAGCGGCTCCTGGCGCGTCCAGGTCTACGCCGGCAAGGATGCGGCGGGCAAACCCCAGTACCGCTCCTTTACCCGGCCCACAAAGAAGGAAGCGGAATATGAAGCGCTCCAGTGGCAGCTCCACTACAAAGAGGTTGCCCGTGACAGCACCGCCATGACCTTGGCCGAAGCGATGGATAAGTACATAACTTCCAAGGATGGCATCCTCAGCCCCAGCACTATCCGCGGCTATGACATCATCCGCCGGGAGCACTTGAAGGGATTGATGAACCTCCGCCTGAACCGGCTGACCCCGGCCCTGATCCAGGAGGCCATCAATCAGGAGGCGAAGCCCTACACCGGCCAGCACGGCAAGCTCCGGACGCCCTCGCCGAAATCTGTGCGCAATATCCACGGTCTGCTGTCCGCTGTCTTGGCGGAGTACTGTCCTGACCTGCGGCTCAATACCACACTCCCCCAGAAGAAGGCTGTGGAGCAATCCATCCTGGAGCCGGAGGAGATCGCCGCGCTGCTGAAAGCGGTGGAGGGTACAGAGATGGAGATCCCGGTACTGCTGGCCGTGTGGCTGTGTATGCGCAGCTCAGAGATCACCGGTCTGACCTGGGACTGCGTGGACTTCCAGCGGGGCACAGTGACCGTCCGGCAGGCCAAGGTCCGGAATAAGGATAACCAATGGGTCGAAAAGGACTCGACCAAGACTGCCAGCTCCACCCGGACGCTCAATGCGCCGGACTACATCATGGACAGACTGGCCACCGCCAGGGAGACTTCCGCCACGGAGTATGTGGTCACGATCAAGGGCAACTGTCTATATAAGCGGCTCAAGACCATCCTTCGGAAAAACGGCCTGCCGGACATCCGCTTCCATGACCTGCGTCACACGGCAGCATCGGTCATGCTGATGCTGAACATCCCTGACAAATACGCCCAGCGGCGCGGCGGCTGGGCAAGCAATAACACGATGAAGTCAGTTTATCAGCACACGATAGCCGCCAAGCGTACCGCCGTAGACGATATGATCGACGGCTATTTTTACAGCCTGATCCAGGACCAGCCGCAAAAGTCCGTGTGAGATTTCGTGTGATATTTGAGTTGCACACGTGATATTTTCTTGCATTATTTGACAAGATGTTGTATAATATGAGAAACGAAGAAGGGAGGGAACAGGCGTCTCCATCTCTTGTGTTGCAGTCGTTTCCTGAAAACTAAAGAATCCCAGGCCCTTTCGGGCCTGGGACCTTTTGGTGCCGGTGGCGGGACTCGAACCCGCACGCCATCGCTGGCAATGGATTTTGAGTCCACCTCGTCTACCAATTCCAACACACCGGCGTATGCAACACTAGGATTATAACGCATTCCTACAAAAATTGCAAGAAAAATTTCCGCGCCGAACAGATTTTTTCAGCGGGAAACCACAACCGGAACAGGCGGGGGAGCCCCCGCCTGTTCCGCCGCCTATCGCAGCAGCAGAGGCTGCAGCTGCTTCCCATCCAGCGCCCAGCGCACAGTTTCGCTGATGCGGCTGAAATCCGCCATCAGTGAGCAGGGCTTCCGCTCGGCGTCATCCTGCCCAAAGGGCACAAAAAAGTAGTTCTTCCGCACCAGCAGCTCCCCCAGATTCTTGGCCGCGCCGCTCAGTCCGTCGTTGGACGCCACGGCAATCACTACCGGGCGGTCGTTGCGCAGGTGGGCTTTTGCGGCCATGGTCACCGGGGTGTCCGTAATCCCCGCAGCCAGCTTGCCGATGGTGTTGCCTGTGCAGGGCGCGATGACCAGAATGTCCAGCAGCTTCTTGGGGCCGATGGGTTCCGCCTCCGCGATGGTCCGGATCGCCTTATGTCCTGTCAGCTCCTCCACCTTGGCAAGAAAATCCTTTGCAGCGCCAAACCGGGTGTCTGTGACCTGACTGATTGGGGAGACGACCGGCAGCACCGTCTCATACTCCCCGCATAGATGCTCCAGCTCCTTCAGTACCGCCTGGTGGGTACAGAAGGAGCCGCATAATGCAAATCCCACTCGTTCTTGTTTCAAATGGGCTCACCTCGTTCTTCCAATATGTGGTAAATACTGTCCCGGACGGCGGCGGCGGCGCTGCGCGGCGCCACCTTCCCAGGCAGACCCGGGGCCTGGATCACCACACGGCCCAGCCGCTGCGCCGCCTCGACGTCCACCCCGCCGGGAGCGGAGGCCAGTTCCAGGATCACACTGTCCTCCCGGGTCTCACGGAGTTTTGCTTCGTCCAGGATGAGGGCGGGCGCCGTATTGAAGATCAGGTCAAACCGGTCCAGATGTCCGGTCAGCGCGCCGGTGCGCACGCTGCGGCAGCCCCAGGCGTCGATCCACGCCAGATCCCCGTATTTCCGGGCCGAGACGGTCACCTCGGCTCCCAGCGCCAACAGGCGGTCCGCCAGCAGACGGCCTATCCGCCCATAGCCGATCACCAGGCAGCGGCTGCCCAGCAGGGTATGGTCTGTAGACTCCATGGCTAACTGCAAGGCCCCCTCCGCCGTGGGGACGGCGTTGGCCACCTGGGTTTCCTCGCGGTCATAATAGTCCAGCAGCGTCAGGCCGAAGTCAGCCATCAGCTGCCCGCTCAGGTCCTTGGTCATGCCGCCCAGCAGAAGCTGGTCGTACCGCAGGCGGGGCCACAGCTGTTCCGGGCGCAGCTCCGTATCCGTCAGGGGCAGGTTCAGCCGCCCGTTCCGGCACACCGGCAGGGGCAAAATCAGGATGTCCCGCTCCAGCGCTATGTTCAGCGGTACGCTGTTGGGCGCGCCGCCCTGGTCCAGTCCCCATGTAACGACGTCGTTTCCCTCGAGCAGAAGCATTTGCGCCAGATACACCTGCCGCAGGTCGCCGCCTAAGACCGTTATCGTTGCTTTCATCAGCATCCCCCCTCGCAACCAGTCTATGCGGCGGGCGGCAAAAGGGAACCCCCGCCGGACCGGGTCCGGCGGGGGGAGAGGGCGCTTCTCAATATTTTTGAATATCATCCAGATCCATAATGAACACCACGGCGCCGCCGACGCTCATCTGCACTGGGATTATGGGCATGGACGGGTTGGGGCCTGCGGCGGACATGGACATGTTGGAGTAGGTCATCTGCTGCCGCCGTCCGGCGGAGTGGCGGAGGACGTCCAGCGCGGCCTGCACCCGGTGCTCCTCCACGCCGATCATGAGCGTAATGCTCCGTTTTTTCAAAAAGCCGCCGGTAGAGCTGAGGACCGTGGCGAAAAAGCCGTTGTGGTTGAGATCGTCCACGGTCTCCGGGTAATCGTCGCCCTGAATGACCGCCAGGAGCAACTTCTGCTTACTCTTTTCCTTTTCCATGCGGGTCACCTACCTTTCAGAATGGATGGGGAAAGTCCTTACATCTTTTATTATACCCATTCCCGTCCGGTTTGCAAGAAAAAATTGCCACGGATGGGAATTTTTTGTGCGTGAAGCCCCTTGTGTTGGCCGGAGAAAAACAATCCTCTACAAAATGTCCTCATACTGCGTCAGAGCCTTCAGGCCGCTGTGATTGACGCGATAGAGATACACCCGTCCCTCCGGGGCCTCCTCCCGCTCGAACCAGCCCAGCACATTGCGGCTGAGAATCGCGGCGGCGTTGGGCGGACCGCCCAGGCGCTTCACATCCTTCACCCGGGCGGGGCCGTTGTCCCGGAGGAGTCTTGCCGTGAGCAGGGCCTGCTCCTTATAGGCGGTGAGGATTTTTTTGCGGGATACGCCGCCGGTGTTGACGCTGCCCGTCCGGGTCTCGTGCTCCCGGATGACCGCCAGCCGGCGCTTTTTGTTCCGGCGGGGCGCTGCGGCCTCCTTCGGGTGGACGAACACATCCACCTGGGGGATTCCCCCGCTGGTGAACCCCACGAAGATCAATCCCAGCTCCAGCCTCCGGCACAGGGACTGCATCTCCCTGACACGGGGGGATATGTAACCCTTTTTGGGCAGGGGAACGGCCACATAGACGCCGTCGGCCACCCGCTGCCGGTCCATGGCCTGATAGACCAGCTCCAGAGTAAACCCCCGCTTCAGCTCCACCACAATCAGCTCTCCACCCCGCATGGCGGTGATGTCGCAGCCCTTCACCTCGCCCTTGACCTCGTAGCCCAGTTTCTCCAGGTACTCCCGGACCGGGCCGTAGAGGTCGCTCTCCAGCAGCTTGTCCAAGGCTCAGTACCCCCGCGTCCGGTCCACCAGACGCTCCAGCGGCTCTCCGGCGGCAAAGTGCGCCAAGTCCCGGCAGAACATCTCCACATCCAGGTCACAGGTCAGCCCCAGAGACATATTGCCGGCCACATGGGGGGTGAGGATGGTATTGGGGCAGTCCCACAGGGGGTTATCCGCAGGGAGGGGCTCCGGGACCATCACGTCCAGCGCCGCCCCGGCCAGGCGGCGGGACTGCAGGGCCTCCGCCAGCGCCTCCTGATCGATGGCGGAGCCCCGTCCTACGTTGATTACGTAGGCGGAGGGGGGGAGCAGGGCAATTTGCCGGCGGGACAGGATGCCCGCCGTTTCCACCGTGGCGGGCAGGGACATGATGAGCAGGTCGGCCGTGGGGAGCACGCTGTCCAGCCCGCTGAGGGGCAGTACCCGGTCAAAGGCCGGCTCCCCGGACTTACCGCTGCGGCAAACGCCGGTGACGGACGCTCCCAGGGCCTTCAGCCGCCGCGCGGTGTGGGAGCCGATGTCGCCGGCGCCCAGCATGACGGCATGGCTGCCGGTGATGGAGCGGATGGGGGTGTAGAAGGGCCACTCCCGCCGGGAAAGGGCAGTCAGATATTCCGGCATCCGCCGCAGCAGCATGATAGCGACCATGATGATATGCTCGGAGATGGTGGGGCCGTAGGCCCCGGAGGCGTTGGACAGCAGGCAGCCGGGGTGGGGCCAAATGGCGTCGTCCAGGTAGCCCTCCACGCCTGCGAAGTCGCTGCACAGCCATTTCAGATTTTTTGCGCCCTTCAGAAGGGCGGGAGGGAAGTGGCCGAAGATGACCTCATACTCCTCTATTCGCGCTTCCAGGGGAGCTGTACCCTGGGCGCTGTCATAATAGTCGGCGGCGCAGCCCGCCGCAGCGGCTGCGGCGTCGATCCTTTGACGGTATACGGCAGTCATAAAGCTGGTATATACTGCGATTTTTTTCATGGAAGTCTCCTTGTATACATCTGTCTTGGTATGAATAAGGTTGCTTTCACATCTTGATTAGGAGGTCATGCCGGTGAAATATCCGCTGAAATACCAGCAGGTCAAGCTCTCACGCAATCAAATGCCGGCAGGAAAAGGCGTCATGGGCGCGGCTGGCCTCCCGAGCGGGCCTTTGGAACGGACAGAAGTATGCGGCAAACAAATCTCTTAACACTCGATTGCGCTGTCTGCGACAATAGTAGCACAATTGAAGCGATAATGCAACATCAAAGCAACAATTCCGTGGTAATCAGGCTGAAGCAGCAGATTAAATGCAGAGAAAGGTCAGATGACCTTTCTCTGCATTATTTTTACCCCAATGGGGGCTGTCATCGTCAATCATGTAAGAAAACACCGAAGAAAAAATGTAATTTTGCGGCGGAGAGGAGGAGCAAGGAAACGGGTGCAGTTTTCGCCGCGAAACGCTGGACAAACTGGTGGCGGATGGGGCGGTGTCCCTGCGTGGGTTAAAGGAGAACGCCAAAGGCTGCGACGAGATGATTTTAGACGTGAACACAGATTACCTCAAGCGGCACGGCGGCTACAAGTTCACCAGGGAGCGGAGGAAGTTACTGGCAAGCGGAAGCTTCCCGGATTTTCTCGCAATGTAATCTTGGATGAAGAAGTCACCTGCGATCTGCGCTCCCTTCATGGGCTGGTAATGAAAGGTTCCAACGGGTTTGGGAAAGAGGAACTTTGCTGCCCCTGACCGCTCTGCTGATACAGCAATACGGCCAGCCTTTTGAAAGCTGTATCCCGGAGTGCCGGGAGGAAATTGAAAAAGCCTGCTCCTTTCTGGAACAACATTATGCCGAGCGGATTTATCTGGAACAGATTTGCCGTTGTGCCGGATTGAGCAAGTCCACCCTGCTCCGGGCCTTCGCTCTCTCAAAAGGCGTCACACCGTACAGCTATCTGGAAAACATTCGCATAGGCAAGGCTAAAAAACTATTAGAGCAAAGCGTTCCCCCCGTTGAGGCGGCGCGGCAAACCGGCTTCTCCGAACAAGGCAATTTTACCAATGTTTTTAGGAAAAGCCCCATACCAGCTTTTTCATTGGCTTTGTAGTGGCTATGGCCGGAATTGCTCTTATCAGCTTCAACGGCTGGTACTCCTCAGCCAAACCCGAAAGAAACTCAGAGTTAAACTTGCAGCTGCAAAAGCCGTCTGCTGATTCTGTTACTGTTGTATGGGCGAAATATTGTGTGGAGTACGATCATACTAAGACCTTTTTAGATGATGGTCCCACAGAACAATATTTCTGCCTGACCGAAGATGTAAAAACCGGGGAATGGACAATTGTTGAGAATGATTCGCCCAGGGTAGGACCCAGTGAACCTGACACGCCATAAACAGGCGCGGATTTCCCTCGGCTCCCGGAAAACTTAATTTTTCACGCTATTTGCCGATAATAAATAAGAGGTTATATACCTGAATCAGGCCCAGATTCCGGGAACGGGAGGGACTGCCGATGCTGGCCTATTATCTGCAAATGCTCGACACACCGGAGGAAAAGGTGAAGTTTGAGCAGATTTATCTGAAATACCGGGGCCTCGTGTACCATGTGGCGGAGGACATCCTGCACAACCGCCAGGATGCGGAGGACGCGGTGCATAACGATTATTTGCGAATCATCAAAAATGAAGCCATTTCGCTCCAGAGGAAGCAGAAGGGAGAAGCCCCGCTGGAGGATTGGGACGGCCTTGCCGAGCCGTCGGAGTCCATCAGCGACTACCACGCGCTGGTGGACAGCTTCACCCGTCTGCCTCGGACCTACCGGGCCGTCATGGAGATGAAACTGCTGTCCGGGTACTCCGATGGAGAGATTGCCGACAGACTTGGCCTGAGCAAAACGGCGGTCAGCACCCGGATCAGCCGGGGACGCCGGCTTCTGCGGGATATTGTGGAGCGGGAGGGCTTCTTGTTGGAGGCGTAGAATATCCTCCGCGCCAAAAGGCCACAAAATTTTTCAGATACTTTGGATTTTTCTGTGAGAATCCGCCTCCTCATTGCGTTAAGCATAGTGAGAGGCGGATTTTCGCTTTTGAGATTTTACCGAATTATTTCAAACTGTGAGGTGCGATATGAAAAGAAAACATCTTGGGATATTCTTATGTGTTATTGCTATCGTTGGGGTTCTATTCACAGTGGTATTACAGAAAAAAGACTCAAAGTCGGAAATTTTTAGTTATGTCCGAGAAAATCAAGCGCATTTATCACAATTCGTTAGTGACGCTATGGAAGTAGGCAAAATAGTTTCAACATATAGGAATTGGTCGGTGGACTACTATGAAGATGTTGGAGCGGTGGAGTTTTTGACAAATAGTTTTGGTATAGGACCCGCAACCACATACGAAGGATTTTATTATTCTGAAAATGATATACCAATCGGTTTTCAAGGGGTAAAGTTAAATTTTATTCAGAATGAGGATGGATGGACATGGCAGGAAGCAGACGGAGATAACTATGAGCAAACTGAGAGGATTATAGCACATTGGTTCTGGTTCAAAATAAGTTTTTGACGTTTCAAAAGGTGCATACCTATGAAAATAATCAGACCCAGTGCGATAACATTATCGTAAAAAATTTTTCTCAAAAATTTTTGAAAATCCTGTGAGAATCCGGCCTCTCGCTGCGTTAATCATAGTAGAGGGGGATTTTGTGGCTGCCGGGCAGTCACGCCCCAGAGCG
>JAAWQM010000019.1 GCA_022800525.1 Oscillospiraceae bacterium | reverse complement strand
AGAATGGAAGGAAACCATAAAACCTGAGATGGCGGAACACTTGGTATTTCTGGACGAAAGCGGAGTGAATACCAATTTGACCCGTCTTTATGGACGGGCGCCCTCATCCCAAAGAGCAGTGGATCATGCCCCTTGAATACGCCGCAGACAACGACCGTTCCTTCTTCCGTTCGCCTGGATGGGGAGAAAGCATTTACAACTTACCAGGGCGGAACGACCGGAGAACGTTTTGTTTTGTATTTGAAAGATATTCCTTCCGATCTTTCGGTTCGGAAGGAATATCTTTATATGGCAAATCCATTGACCTGCGCCGCCCATGAAATCTCTGGACGCATTGCAGCTGATAATCCGGTACGATCATCTCCCCTCAAAATCATACGATAATTCCGGCACAATAGCAAGCCCCTGCAAAATCGAATTCCATGTACATGCCGCGTCCCCTCTCGACTTTTGCCCCGCCATGTGTTATACTGAACTAACATTCCGCGATGGAGGCATCTGATGAAGAAACGAAATGATCTGCTGCTGATTGCCGGACTGCTGGCGGCGGCTGCGCTGTTATGGGTTCTGGCGCGCCCTGGCGGGGCGGGCGGCTGGGCCGTCATAATCCAGGACGGAACGGAAACCGCCCGCTATCCGCTGGATGCAGACCGGACTGTCACGATTGGCGGGGAGGCGTACAACGTCCTGCGGATTTCCGGCGGCAGAGCCTCTGTCATAGAGGCCAACTGCGGCGACCACACCTGTGTGCGCACCGGGGCCGTTTCACGTGAGGGGGAGACAATCGTTTGCCTGCCCCACCGGCTGGTGGTCCGCATCGAGGGCAGCGTAGCCTCCGGCTTTGACGCCAGCGTGGGTTAGTGGAGGAAGCGGAAATGGCAAAGAAAATTGCCCGATGGGGGCTGCTGACGGCGGCGGCGATGGCGCTGTCCTGGCTGGAGAGTATGCTGCCCGCCTTCGGCATGGTCCCGGGCATGAAGCTGGGGCTGGCGAATATCGTGACGCTGTTCGCCCTGTACCGCATGTCCCTGCGGGATGCCGCGGGCATCTCTCTGGCGCGGGTGCTGCTGACGGCGGCTTCCTTCGGCAACGCCTACAGCTTCGCGTACTCTCTGGCGGGAGCGGCGCTGAGTCTGGCGGTGATGGCAGGGCTCAGGCGCAGCGGCTGGTTTTCTATTCTGGGCGTCAGCGCTGCGGGGGGCGTGTGCCACAACCTGGGACAGCTGCTGGTGGCCATCTCCGTACTGGGAACCGCGCGGCTGGGGTGGTATCTGCCCGCGCTGGCAGTCAGCGGAACCCTCACGGGAGCAGGAATCGGTCTGGCCGGCGGACTGATTGTCCGGCGGGTGAAGGTCTAGCGGGGCCGGCGGCCCGGACGTCCGTTTCTTTTTATTTTTCCCCTGTTGTTACACAATTGTAATTCTTTTTCCCTCCGGGTATGATACACTAAGAAATCATTGAGAGCTTCCTCCCGCCAGGAGGAAGAAGGAGGCGGAATGATGGCTGGGAAACGTGTCTCGCAGGCTACGATTGACATGCTGGGATATGATCCGAGGGAGATGATTCCCAAAAAGAAGGGCAGGGCCGGATGGATTGCGCTGGGCGTGACCGCCGCGCTGCTGGTGGGCGGCGCGGCCGCGCTGGGCGTGTACGCCAACAGCTGCGACCAGGTGTTCCCCGGCGTCACGGTGGGGGACCAATCCCTGGCGGGATATTCGAGGGAGGAGCTGACGGCTTACCTGACCTCCGACGGGCTCCTGTCCGGCGAGGTCTCCGTCACAGCGGACGGGGAGAGCCTGGGCCAGTACACTCAGAGGGAGCTGGGCGCGTACATCAACACGGACAAGCTGGAGGACGCCGCATGGTCCATTGGTCACGAGGAGGGTGCGCTGGGCTGGTTCAAAAATGGCTGGACCATGCTGAAGGGGCTTCTGGGCGGCAAGGCGAAGACGGATATCGAGGTCTTATATAACGAAAACGTCCTCCGCGCGGCGGCGGCGGAGATGGCCGCCGCCTTCGATCGGGAACCGGTGGACAGCAGCTATGAGCTGACCCGGGATGGACTCTACGCCACCACGCCCGTTGACGGGCAGACCCTGGACCAGGAGGCGCTGGTTCAGGCTGTCGAGGCGCTGAAGGGCAGACCCGGCACGGTGGAGGCATCCTGGGAGACGGTGCCCGGCCGGGGACTGGACCTGGAAACAGTAGCGCAGGAGCTGAACGCGGAGCCCAGCAGCGCCCGCTATGACATCGAGCAGGGCAGAGTGGTGGACGGCACGGTGGGCGTGAGTCTGGACCCCGAGGCGGCGCGGTTCGCCATGGACGCGGCGGCTCCCGGCGAGAGGATTCAGCTGCCCGCCCAGGTGGTCTATCCGGAGATGACGGCCCAGGAGCTGGAGGCGGTGCTGTTCCGGGATGAGCTGGGCTCCACCAGCACGAAGCTCAGCGGCACCAAGGCCCGCCGCACCAACGTGAAGCTGGCCGGGGACTGCTGCGACGGCCTGATTCTCAACGACGGGGACATTTTCGACTACAATCAGGTGGTGGGCAGGCGCACGGTGGAGCGCGGCTTCGGCGCGGCCCCGGCCTACGTCAGCGGCGAGACGGTGGAGACCATCGGCGGCGGCATCTGTCAGGTGTCCAGTACCATCTATTACGCCGCCCTGCTGTCCAATCTGGAGATTGTGGAGCGGTACGCCCACGGCTATACGCCCAGCTACATCATGTGGGGCATGGACGCCACTGTCAGCTGGGGCGGACCGGAATTCCGGTTCAGGAACAACACGGGCTATCCCATCCGCATGGACGTGACCTGTGACAACAACCAGATCAAGGTCACCTTTGTGGGCACGAAAACGGATGATACTTATGTGAAGATGACCTATGAGGAAATTTCCAGCAGCAGCTATGAGACGGAGTACGTCGAGACGGACGAGCTGGACTGGGGTACCCAGAAGCGGAAGCAGAGCCCGTACACGGGCCACACCGTGATATCCTACAGGAATGTCTACAGCGGAGATGGGACGCTGCTCTCCCGCGCCCAGGAGGCAAAGAGCGTCTATAAGAGCCGGAATGAGATCATCCTGGTGGGCACCCGGGGGAAGCCGGTCAGCGGAACCACGCTTCCGGAGTTTGGCGAAGACCCCGGCGGGGAGCCGGTCCTGCCGCCGGAGGACGGGGGCGAGCCCTCCTTGCCCAGCGACGGGTCGCCGGGAATCTCGATTTTCGGGTGAATACAGTTTCAAAGGGCAGATGTGCGTCCGGATGGACACACATCTGCCCTTTGGCCTGCGGGCCGGTCATACCCGCCCCAAGAGAGATTGTTCCAGCGGCTTCCGCGCCGGACGCGCCAGATATTCAGGCAGGTCTCCGCAAGCGTCACCTTCTTGTTTTTCCTGGCCAGATCATACGCCAGCTCGCACCCGGTCAGTCCGCCGCCGCAATGAAGATGCCGTCCAGATTGTCTTCCTTGCATTTGTTCACGAGGTTGTCGGCAACGCGGACATATACCGAATCCACCTTTTTGGGATGTCCCGGTTCACAAGGAATACGGGTTTCCTCTATCAGCTGTTTGTTTCGTCTATACAGACAACTGGGCACAACGGATCATAAGGACGCTGGTAAACCTCTAGCAGATCCTCCGTTTTCGCCACAAAATCAGCATCAGCTTTCGGAATACACCATTCTTTTTCAAGCCACGGCTTGATTTTGTTTTTTCATAACCTCACAGATGGCGCTGTCCGTGATGTAATCTACCACTTTCAGACGGATCAGCTCATCCGCAATTGCCTGCATGGTCCACAGTGAGGCACCTTCGGGCGAGTTCGAGCATGCTATGGTGTATATTCTGTCAAGGTAACAATGTAACGTAGCGCATCTGTATCCTCCGATACTTTTTTGATAGAGTATAGCAAATTTGCACGTTGCCGTATAGTCTTATTCCTGCCAGGATGCACCACTAGTGATTAACCGGTTAAATTTACGCATGAGGCGTCACTCCTTTTAGTAAGATAGGACTATTTTATAGTGAAATTTGTTATTGGGCAAGTTTTTACAAGGTTCAAGGATTGAAATATGAGTGTATTTATTGGTAGCGGAAACCACCGGATCTGCCGGTGGTTATGACTGCGTAATGAATCCATGATTCTCTGCTGTAGCTTCAGGAATACTATTATAGTCCCATTGGTGGCTTGTTTTTGACATATAGTCGCTAGTCGTGTTGAAGAATCGAAGTTCTAGGTTTCCTGTTTTGGGATTGTAGTATGGTACGTCCCATGTAATATCTACACAGAACCATTCTCCATTTAGCTGAATCATATTCCAACCGTGATCCTTCCCACGTCCAGTGCCTACTACAGTAAGAGATTCTATTCCAGCTAACTCCGTTAATAATTGGAATGTTGTGGCATAGCCCAGGCACACCGCAGAATGGTTGATTAGTCCGCCATATGGTGTGTAGGAGTCTCTGGTTGTTTCTTGCAGCGGATTGGTGTAGCTCCAGTCATATGTAACATTCTGAAGTATCCACTCATAGATGGCGACCTCTTTTTCAAACTCACTCATTCCGTCCAATATTATAAGTTCCAAGACAGATTTTGCACTGTCATAAATGGACTTCTCGTATGGAGACAATTGGCTGTCATCCATCATTGACCATGCGTCAATGATAGCGGTGGTGTCGTAGATACTCATGTCTTCCTTGTTGGGCTGGACATATAAAGTACGATCAGGGTGGTTTGGATCAGGTTCTCCATCTACCTCATTCCAAGAAACTTCAACAAAAAATACGCCATCTGTAATTTCTACGGGAGTAGGGGTGGGTATTCCTGTTTCTTCTGATCGTATGGAATCGAGAGCAGTTTTGAAACACGCATTTGCACCCTCTGAGTCTTGGCAGATTAGTAAGGCTAGGAATTCGTTAGATTGTATGAGATAAGCCTTACTTAGAAGGTTATATGATTCTTTGTTGTCTGCTGTGATATATCCGATTCCTTCGCTGTCCCACTCAATGTAACGCTCCTTCTCTTCTTTTTTATAGGTTCTAAGTGCGTTCAGATTATAATCGGCAGTGTCCTTGTCTATCATGCGCAGTACAATCAACTCGAAAGGATCATCATTTAGATCGTTCACCACAAAACCATCTGCCAGGTGAGCAGGGATGATACGTAGGTGTCTTCTACCATCTCGGGGAACGCTTTGTCTGAGGTAAATGAGGTTACGTTATAGTTGCCCAGAGCCGCAAGATCCGTGTTGCAAAAATCAAGAAGCGCGTCTTTTATGGCATCCATACCTGTTATCGTTTCTGGATCGGGTTGTGGATATTGCGTAGGCTCCGATTTATTAATGGAGGACGGAACCTTGCCGGTTTCCAGTAGGGATATAAAAACTTCTTCTGCACTTTCGGGATTTTCACAAATAAACAGACCTACATATTGTCCTACACGGCAGATTGTTGAGCCGGATACAAGTGCCGCCTGTTCTGGCGCGTAGCCACCAAATGCGCCTTCGCGGGCGTTGCGGTACTCTTCCAGTGCAGCTTCCCCTGATTTTGCGTGGTTTTCATCAGTAAAGCGCAGTACTGAAATTTCATATGCACGCATACCGCCTGCTTGTAAAATAGACCCATCTTCCCACATGTCGGATGTTAGGCCATAGACGGCTTCGATGTAATCCGAAAGCTGTTCGTCCGGTATTTCAGCGATGCCTTCCGGTTCATCTGCATTTAAGGATGATATTGCTTGCGCAATGTCTTTAACCGGAAGAAGTGTTTCTGCAGGTGTAGTATCTACTCGTGTTTGGCAGGCAGACGATAAAGATAGGAAAAATAAAAGAAGTATGAAAAATGATATTTTTTCATAGTTATCAATCTCCTTATCTTGAATTAATAGATATTATAGCAAAGAAACAAAGATAGATCAAGAGGAAGCACACTCCCTTTTACTGTCTCTATATTGGTGCAATATGTGGAAGCGCTGTTAAATGGTGCGGACCAAGATTGCCGTATGGCTGTTGCTGGAACCGTGGCAGGTGATGAAGCCCAGCAGCTTGCGCTTGTCCAACTGCGCTGTCTCGCTGGGGAATAGATCATCGGCTGCCAGAATGGCAGGCAGACCGTCCGCGCCAGCAGCCGCCCACCACCAGTATCAGGGATATCCCAGCCTTCTTCCCCCAGGTTCCGAGCCCGCTCCAGGAAGGGACTGGCAAGCATCTCAAGACGCGCTGAAAATTATTCCAGCCGCATCATCTGTCCTACAGCCCCTGAACGGGCGGCCGACGCTTTTACGTCAACATTTCGATAATTGTAGAACTGGTTTTGTATCTCGCTTCGCTCAATGCTTGACTTGAAGCTGAAGCTCTTTGATCCTCACCGGCAGAGCCGGTGGTTCTATAAGGCTAAAAGCTGTTCAAGAGAAGCTGACAGACCGCCAGGGCGGCGGTCTGTCAGCTTTTTCCCTTTCATTCATGAAAAGTGAATATAGGAGTTACTGGTCATCCGACTGTATTTTTTCAGCGAGTTCTGTAAAAATAACGCCCAGAGCGTATGCGCCAGCGTCGGGATGGCCCAGGCTCCGTTTCCCAACGGTTCCGGCGCGGCCCATTCGGGCCACCATTTTTTCCGTTTCTTTTGCACCGGAAACCGCAGCGGCGGCGGCCTTCTTCATGATGGAAGCTGCGGACTCATCTGACTCCGCCAATTGCAGCCAGGTATCAGCGCACGGAATCAGGGCGTCCATTAAGGTCTTGTCGCCGATCCCCGCGCCCCGGCCGAAGGACCGCTCCCCCATCCGCTGGATGCCGGTCACGGCGCTCTGAAGCATTTGAGCAAATTCGGCCTTTGTCAGGCTCGTCTTCCCGACGGCATACCTGCCTGCCGCGCGGAAGGCGGCTCCCCAGACGGGACCGGACGCGCCGCCGCAATGCTCCATGATGACAAGCGCGCAGGCTGAGAGAAAACCGCCAATATCCCGGCTTTCTGCCAGAATGGACTGCCACTCGCTCTTGAGGCGGCGGAAGCCTTTGGCTACACTCATTCCGAAATCGCCGTCGCCCGCATGAGCGTCCAACTCACAAAAGGGCTTCTCGTTACGGATGATGCAGCCGCTCATGGCGTCCACGAGGTAAATGATATTGCCCATGGACAAGCTGCCGTCCGCACAGATACGCGCGGACACATTCGTTTTTACAGGGACCGCAATGGGAGAAGCCTTTGCGGAGGAGGGCGTTTCCTCATAGGGGACAGAGATGCTGGGGCCGCTGATTTTTAATGCTGCGGTATCACAAGGGGCGTCCAGCAGTTCCCGCAATTCATCATTCAACGCCAGGATAGAGAGCGAGGCTCCAGCCATATCCAGGCTGGTCATGTAGTTTCCTACCAGAGTACGATGGACCTTCATCCGGTATTTGCGCAGCTCCCGCTGGACAGAGCGGTTGAGCACATACAGCTCCTGCACAGGCGTACCGCCCAGGCCATTGACCAGGACAGCGATCTCTGCGTCAGGCTTGTCCAGCAGCGCAAGCTCCTTCAGCAGAGCGGGAACCATGCGGGCCGCCAGCTCATCGGCGGATGCCGCAGGCTCACGGCGGATGCCGGGCTCACCGTGAATGCCGGCTCCATACTCCATCTCACCGTCTGCGATGGAGAAGGTGGGGGTCCCTTTAGCGGGAACCGTACACGAGGTCAGGGCAAAGCCGATGGTTTTTACAGAGGCTGCCGTCTGCACGGCGATAGCCTTGACCTGCGGAAGGCTGTAACCGCGCTCAGCGGCAGCGCCGGCAATCTTGTGGACGAAAATCGTCCCCGCAACGCCCCGGCGGCCAACGGTATACTGGCTGTCCTGCACCGCGATATCATCGTCTACCTTGACGTAGTCCACTCGGATGCCGTCTTCCTGCGCAAGATAAGCCGCGTTCTGAAAGTTCATGACATCGCCGCTGTAGTTTTTGATAATCAGCAGGACGCCCTGACCGGCATCTGTCTGCTGGATTGCCTTGTAAATCTGAAATTGAGAGGGAGAGGCAAATATGTCCCCGCAGACGGCTGCGTCCAGCATCCCTGTCCCGACAAAGCCGGCATGGGCGGGTTCGTGGCCGCTTCCGCCGCCGCTGATGAGACTTACGACATGGGATTTCGGCTGGCTGCGCGAGATAATATTGTATTTTGGATTCCAGGAGAGCTCGGGGTGAGCAAGAGTCAGTCCATGACACAGTTCTGATACGACAGTCTCGGGATGATTGATGATTTTTTTCATGCAGGATGCGTCTCCTTATCAACAAATTTGCGGCAACAAGTAAAGTCAATGAGGAGAAATCGGGGCTTATGGAACAAAAAACAGCGGCTTGCCTATTCATCATACGTCAGCCAGGCGGTGAAGTCAAGAGAAAACGCAAAAATGTCGCAAAAATAAATACAATCCAATCATACAAGACTTCAAACACGAAGTTATGAGACGAAGTGAGTTGGTCAAATTCAAATAAATGAGACATATCAAACTGTATGATTCACCAAAAAGCAAGCGGCACGAGAAAAATGTCTTGAACAATGTGACATCTTGTGGTATTCTTTGAGCGTGGCCACAAGTTATGTCTCAATGAAATTGAAAGGCGAATCAGAATGAGAAACTAAGGCTGCTTTTTGTGTCATCGAGAGGCAAATAACAAGGAATATGGGGTGCTTTATCATGTCTCAATTAAGCGCAAAACAGCGGGGGGAGGTGTTTACAGAGATCCTTCGGGAGGAATTGCAGATGGCTACCGGATGTACAGAGCCGATAGCGATTGCATACTGTGCGGCGCAGACCACAAAGCTGCTGGGGCGGAGAGCGGATCATTTTTCCATCAGCTGTTCCGGCAACATCATCAAAAATGCGAAGGCCGTTACTGTCCCACAGACGGATGGACGGACAGGAATCGAGGCGGCCGTCCTGATCGGAGCGGCCGGTGGCGACGCCAGTCTGGGCATGGAGGTCCTTTCCCGGGTGACGCAGGCCCATAAGGCGGAGCTGAACCGGCTGCTGAAACAGAAAATCGTAGAGATCAACCTCTTGGATACCTCCCATGCTTTGCATATCGTCATAGACGCGGAGACGGATACAGACCGTGTCTCTGTCGAAATCATTGACAGCCATACCAGGCTGGGCACCGTCATAAAAAACGGACGGGTCCTCCACGAGCTGGAGGAGGCCGTGCATGAAGACGATCAGAGAAAGCGGCAGGCGCTGAACCTGAAGGCAATCCTGGAATATGCGGACACCGTGGACCTGTCAGAGGTGGAGGAGCTTCTGGAGCGGCAGATCAGGTACAATCTGGCCATATCCCGCGAGGGGCTGGCTGCCCCCTGGGGCGCGGCGGTAGGGCCGTCCCTGATGGAGCGGGGCGGCGATCTCTATACAAGACTGTGCGCAGCTGCGGCTGCGGGCAGCGATGCCCGGATGAATGGCTGTGCGATGCCGGTGGTCATCAACAGCGGCAGCGGCAACCAGGGAATGACGATTGCAGTCCCTGTGGCTTTATACGCCCAGGAAAAGGGATACAGCCGCGAAACGCTTTTGAGGGGTCTGTGCGCGGCAAATCTGACGGCGATCCACCAGAAAACAGGAATCGGGAAGCTGTCTGCCTTCTGCGGCGCGGTCAGCGCAGCAGCCGGGGCCGCCTGCGGCATTGCCTACATGGACGGCGGGGACCTTGATGTGATTTCCCAGACCGTTGTCAATTGCATTGCTTCGGTAGGCGGCATGGTCTGTGATGGAGCGAAATCAAGCTGCGCCTGCAAGATTGCGACCGCCTTGAACTGCGCGCTGCTGAGCTATGATCTGGCACAGAGGAACAGAGGCTTTCGCGATGGAGAGGGAATCGTCAAGGAAAATGTCGAGGAAACGATCAGCAGTATTGGGAGACTGGCGTCCAAGGGGATGCGTCAGGCGGACAATGAGATTCTGAACATAATGATCGGCAAGTAAATGCGCTGCAGCATGCGAAACAAGCAGTTGCTTCAAAACGAAGGAGGAAGAAAGATGACTGAGCAAGAGATGAAATTCAACAAGAAGGACACATATACCTATGACGAGGTCCGCAGAATGATTGAGGACGCCATGATGGACCGCGCCCGCTACCTTGGATTTTTTTACAAGGTGATGCCAAGGGAGCTCTTTGACGAGTATGGAAAGAAGGCACTGTTCGCCTATGGCGAATTCAAGGCAAAAAATCCCATGTTCGAGGGCTGTCAGATGGGCAGTCCGAAGGTGATGGCGGATTTCCTGGTATCGACCAACGGCGTCAGCGCGACACCGGCAATCGGCATTTCCTGTCTGGAGCAGGACGGCGATCACGCGCTGCTGCTCATGGACGGCAAGTGCGCGCTGGTCCAGGGCTGGGAGCAGATGGGACTCTCCCAGCAGGAGGTAGCCTATCTTTGCGAGATTGCCAGCTACGGAGACTTTGGTCACTGCAGCAGCCTGGGCCTGAAGGGCAAGTGGCTGTGTACGAGCACAGAGCCCGGCTGTACATACTGCAAATTCCTGGTGGAGAAGGATAACGCCTGAGCCTGCATTCACGCAAAGGGCCTTTACAGGCGCCGCTCCGTATGCAATGGCGGAAACGCCATGCAAATAAATACAAATGGAGGATTCAACATGAACAAAGCGAAGACAGCGAAGAAATTTCTTTCGGCCTTGTTGATACTTGCAATGATCCTTGTTCTGGCCGCGTGCGGCGGAAACAACCAGGATAACACGAACAACGGCCAGCAGAAGATCACAGATATCGACAGCTCTGCGGAGATCACCGTGGACGGCGCCAGCACCAACTTCAGTCAGGATGATACGGCGGACCTGGCCGATTGCAAGATCTGCGTTTGCCTGGCCGCCACGCTGGGCAGCAATCCAGCCCACGACAATGTTGTGGAAGCTTTTCAGGCGAAATTCAAGGACGATCCCGGGGTAACCATCGACCTGCTGGAGGCGCAGACCACCTCCGACTGGGAGCCGAACCTGATCGCCGCGGCCAATGGCGGATACGACCTGATCCTGGGCTTCACCGCACAGATGAAGGACACGATGATTAAGGTGGCCGAGCAGTACCCTGACCAGAAGTTCGTCTCCATTGACAATTCCATTGTCGGTATGGATAACGTCGTCAGCGCCGCAGGCAACTGCAATGAGGGCTGCTTCATCGCCGGCGTATTCTGCGCCATGCTGACGACCAGGACGGAGATCCCCAACATCAACGCGGACAAAAAGGTGGGCTATGTGTGCGGGAAGGACACGCCCTTCGGCCTTGACGGATACCTGGGCTTTGTGCAGGGCGTGGCCGCTGTTGACCCCGAGATTGAAGTGATCACCGTATACGGCGACAGCTTTACGGACCCGATGGGAATGAAGGAGTGGTGCCTGAGCGTGATTGAAAACGGCTGCGATGTGATGTACGCGATGGCGGGCAACGGCGTCTACGGCGCGATTGAAGCCTGCCAGGAGGGACAGGCCTATCTGTTCGGCCATGACGGCAACTATGACGCGGCTGGAGACGGCGTGGTCTGCACTTCCTTTGTCCGCGACCTCTCCGCCCCCGTATTGCAGGTTATCTACGACTTCCGTACAGGTGCCTGGGACGGTGATTCAGTCTACCTGTGCACCTTTACCAATGGCGGTATGGGCCTTACCAATGGAAATGAATGGAAGGAGGCCATCGGCGAGGACCGCTATCCCACGGACATCATGGACGCACTGAAGGACTATATGCGGGAAGTTTCCGATGGGACCATTATTGTTGACGAATATCCTGATTTCAGACCTTATGACCGCAGCACCTACAGTATCCACACATGATTTGCCGGCGCGGGAAGCGATTTGGGAAGGGCGTTTAGGTGCCCTTCCCAAATCAAACCAGAGGCAGAAAGGCTGGTAGTATGGCTAAAATTGTTGAAATGCAGGGCATCATGAAGCGCTTTCAATATGTACAGGCTGTAGATAATGGACAGTTTGACCTGAACGAGGGGGAAATCCACTCCTTGATCGGTGAAAACGGCGCTGGAAAGTCTACCATGATGAAAATGCTTTATGGCCTCTATGAACGGGACGCGGGACAGATCCGGGTGAACGGCCGGGACGTGCCGGAAGGCTATAACACCTATGATGCGATTGATCTTGAGATCGGCATGGTGCATCAGGAGTTTATGCTCACCAAGGAAATGACGGTGCTGGAGAACATCATTATAGGAAGTGAACCCAGAAAGCGCCGGTTCCTCATTGACAGGGATGCCGCGGCAGAGAAGATCAGACACTATATCGAAACATACCACATGAACGTCCAGCTGGACAAGAAAGTCTCCAGTGTTTCTGTCGGCGAGGCGCAGCGCGTGGAGATCATCAAGGCTCTTTACAGAGGGGCGCGCATCCTGATCCTGGATGAGCCGACGGCGGTCCTGACGCCTCAGGAGAGCGAGAAGCTCTTCGAGATTCTCAGCATGATGAAAAAGGACGGCAGGTCCATTGTCTTCATCTCCCACAAGCTGAAGGAGGTCATGCAGATCAGCGACCGCGTTACGGTCATGCGCGCAGGCAGGTATATAGGGACGGTCAGCAAGAACGATGCTTCGATCCCTGAGCTGGCCAAAATGATGGTTGGTCGGGAGGTGTTTTGTGACATCAAGCATCAATCCGCCATTACCAGCGAGGTGGTCCTGAAGGTGACGGACCTGGCCGCGCCCTCTGAGCGGGAGCTGTCCAAGCTGAAGGGCATTTCCTTTGAGGTACATGGAGGAGAGATTCTGGGCGTTGCCGGAGTGGACGGGAACGGGCAGTCCGAGCTGGCCAGCGTGCTGGCAGGCTTCACGAAGGCTGACGGCGGACAGATCACCATATGCGGGACGGATATCACCAACCGCCGGCCGGGCCAGGTCCGGGCTGCCGGGCTGACCCATATCCCGGAAGACCGGAATATCCACGGCCTGAACAAGGCGCTGGACATCAAGTACAATCTTGCCGCTTATGAGATCGGGGACAAGCCCTACACCACAGGCGGCATGATCCGGGAGTCCGCTGTGATTGAAAATGCCAACCGCCGGATCAAAAAGTTTGACATCCGGCCGGCAAACGGCGACGTCATGGTTGCGTCCCTGTCCGGCGGCAACGCGCAGAAGGTCATTGTGGCGCGGGAGCTGGATCTGAACGGGAAGGTCCTCCTGGCGAACCAGCCGACGCGGGGCGTGGATATCGGGTCTGTGGAGTCCATCCGCAGCCTGATCAGCAGCGCGACGGACTCCGGCGCGGGCGTCCTGCTGATCTCGGCGGATCTGGATGAGATCCTCTCTCTGGCGGACCGCATCATTGTTCTCTATGAGGGCAGGATCACAGGAGAGATCATCAATGACGGCAATGTGGATGAGATGGAACTTGGACTTCTGATGACAGGAGGGAAGGCTGATGAGTAGTCCGGCTGTGCTGCGGCGGAGAAAGACAAAGGCGGGGGATAACAGCTATGTGATACGGTTTCTCTTCGCGCTGGCCTGCGCCTTTGTCATTGCGGGGGTGATAGCGGCGCTTTTTGGCTATAACCCATTTGAAATGCTCCTGAACCTGTTCAGAGGCTCCCTGGTTGGCAAGCTCAATTTCGGTACGACGCTGGAAAAGTTCACGACGATCCTTCTGCTGGGGACCGCGTTCAACCTGGGTGCGAAGGTGGGCTTCTTCAACCTCGGACTGGAGGGCTCCCTCTATCTGGGAGCGCTGACCTATGCGGTCATCGGCTATCAATTTCCCAATCTTCCGGGATATATCTATATCCCGCTCTGCGTGGTGAGCGCCATGCTGGTTGGCGGCTTGTGGGGCGTACTGCCCGCTGTTTTGAAGGCAAAGTGGAACGTCAATGAGATCTGCGTCACGCTGCTGCTGAACTATGTGGCGACCTATTTCTGCACCTACGCGATTTACTATGTCTGGTCCGCAAAGACCTCGATCCCCCAAACGCCGCAGCTGTGCGAACAGGTACAGCTTCCCAAGATCCTCATGCCGTCTCGGGCCAATGTGGGACTTTTCATTGCGGCAGCGGTCTTTTTGCTGATCGTGTTTATCATTTACCGCACGCCCATTGGATACCGGACGAAAGCGATTGGCCAGAATCCCCGCTTTGCGGAGTATATCGGCATTGATCAGAAGCGCACCATGATCCTGACCGTACTGGCCAGCGGCATGGTGGCCGGCCTGGCCGGCGGTATGGAGGTGGCGGGACTCTACGGCCGCTTTGTGGATGAATTCGCCACCGGCGCTACCTTCAACGGACTCCTGGCTTCCCGGCTGGTCGCCAACAACCTGCTTTTGCTGCCGGTCTCCTCGTTTGCGCTGGCCATGCTCCAGGCGGGGGCCTACGGCGTAGAGCGTGCCTGCGGGATATCCCGGGCCTTCATCGACTGTTTCACGGCGGTAATCATCATGATGGTCACGATGGACGGCCTCTACGATTCCTTCCGCAAGGGCATATTCAAGATCATCGGACGGACATCCATGCGTCAGAGGAAGGAGGAATCTGCAAATGGGTAACGTGCTCTCGACAGTATTTACCTACCAGCTGGTACACGCTGCGATCCGCTGCTCGGTCCCGATCATCTACGCCTGTCTGGCCTGTTCGGTCTGCAAGCAGGCAAATGTGTTCAACATGTCGGTGGAGGGCGTTATGCTCTTCAGCTGCTTTATCGCCTCCTCCGTCAGCTATCTGACAGGCAGCTGGGTCCTGGCGGTGCTCGTCAGCGTCCTGTTTGGCATCCTGGTATCCGGGCTCCTGGCCTTCGGCTCCATCAAACTGAAGGCAAACATCGTCGTCCTGGCCATTGCAATCAACATGCTGGCGACTGCGGCGACCCGCTTCCTGATGCCGCGGGTCTTCGGATGCAGCGGGAGTTTTACCTCCAAGGATATGGTACCCATCCCGACGGTGACCCTTCCCATTTTCCAGGACAATCCGGTCTTCACCAGCCTGTTCAATGGTTACAACCTGTTTGAGCTGCTGTGCCCGGTGTTCATATTTGTACTGTGGTTCATGCTGTATAAAACGGTGTGGGGGCTGCGCCTACGCACGGTAGGGCTCAATGAGATGTGCGCCCAGACGGCCGGCATCACCGCGGACGGCTACAAGGTGCAGGCCCTGCTGATTGCGGGAGCGCTGGGCGGTCTGGCCGGCGCGCACATGTCCCTGGGATACGTGACCATGTTCGCGGAGAACATGGTACAGGGGCGCGGCTTTATGGGTATGGCGGCGATGCACTTTGGAGCGGCAAACCCTGTGGTGGCGTCGCTGGCTTGCCTGATATTCGGCGCGTGCGACGCGCTGGGTTCCCGGGTGCAGCTTGTGGGCATCCCCAGCCAGTTCGTGCTCATGCTGCCCTATATCATTACGGTGGGCGTTCTGGTGGTGGCGATGGCCTCCTTTGCAAGGAAAGAACGCCGGATCAAGAGTGCGAAACACTATGCTGCAGGCGCGGCAAAGGCCGGAAGCAAATCCGGTCCGTCCGCGGCCTGACGCGGAACATGCTTAACCAAAATAAATAACAAGGAGTGCAGAACAATGGCAACAATGGTAGCGTATACGGCGATTGATTTGACTGCGGAGCAGAAGACGGCGCTGTGTGCAGGCGTCGAGAAGGGTGTCAGTGATGCGTTCAATATTGATATCAAAATCACCGAACTGATGATTATGCCGGTCATTCCGCCTGAGTGCCACGGCGCAAGTGTGACAGGGCAGATCACCTATTTTGTCTACACAGCGCCCAACAAGACCGACGATCAGAAGCGCCGGCTGGTGAAAAGCATCTATGATGAGACGGTCAAGGTGACAGGCCCTCTGGAGAAAAACAAGGTAATCGTTATCATCAAGGAACACGCAAACAATAACGTCGGCGTGGACGGCGTTTTGAAGTGCGACATGTAAAGACGGGACTGACGGTCGAAAGGAGCAGACAACTATGGCAACAATTATTGGCGTGACCGCTTTGGAATTGACCAGGGAACAGCAGGAGGCGCTGTGCGCCGGTGTGGCGAAGGGCGTGTGCGACGCATTTCATCTGGATATCAACGTAAGCTCAATGATGCTGCTGCCCTCTCTGGCGGAGGAGTGCCACGGCCCCAGCGCGGCGGATCAGATCACCTATTTCATCTATACAGCGCCTGGGAAGCCGGACAGCCAGAAGCGGCAGCTGGTCAAAAATGTGAACGAGGCCACCGTAGCGGTGACCGGCTATCAGGGGAAGGGCAAGGTCATCGTCATCATCAAGGAGCATGCGGACAACAATGTGGGAGTAGACGGCGTTCTCCGCCTGGACGCCAAGAAGCAGGCAACCTGAGCGCCTGCCGGAGGGACAAGCCGTGAATTGTGCGGAATTGGCATTGGAGTGGGAGGGCCGGACCATTGAGGCGCGCCGGCGCCTGCATATGTACCCGGAGGTGTCCGGCCAGGAGGTCCATACATCGGACTACATTTACAAGGAATTGTCTGCGTGCGCAAACCTGACCGTATCACGGCCCTGCCCCACGGGGGTGGTGGCTGTACTGCGGGGAGGGAAGCCGGGCAGGGTCTGCGCCGCCCGGTGCGATATCGACGCGCTGCCGGTGGAGGAAGCGGACGATTCGCCCTACAGATCCCGGAACCCGGGCGTCATGCACGCCTGCGGACATGACGGCAATACGGCGATGCTGCTGACTGCGGCAAAGATTCTGGCGGAGCGTCCGGAGGAGGTCTCCGGCCAGATCAGGTTCATCTTCCAGCCCTGCGAGGAGGCTTCCGGCGGCGGCGCGTCTGAGATGGTGGAAGCGGGAGTCGTGGACGGCGTGGACCTGATCCTCGGCGCGCATGTGGCGGCGGAATGCGAACCCGGCTGCTTCCTGCTGCGAAACGGAGCGACCCACTCGGCGGTTTACGAGATAGAGATCGTCATTCGCGGAAAGGGCGGCCACGGCGGATTCCCGCATCAGTGTGTTGATACGGTGATGGTCGGTGCGGAGATCGTCTGTGCGCTCAACAGCATTGTGGCGAAAAATGTTGACCCATGCAAAAGCGCCGTCATGACGATTACCTCGTTCCAGGCATCCCAGGCAAAGAATATCATTCCGGAAGAGGTGGTTCTGGGTGGAACGGCACGGATTCTGAACGAGGAGCTTGAGGAGACAGTGACCACACGGATCCGTCAGATCGCCGCTGGGATTGCGCAGGCTTACGGAGCGGCATGCGAGGTGCGGCTGGAGAAGGGCTATGGCGTGGTGTACAACGACGGCGCGGCGGCAGAGGCGGTGCGGTCAATCCTCCAGGAGGAATTCGGCCAGGAGAAGGTATCCGCCGACGAACCGGTACTGGGGGGAGAGGACTTCAGCTGCTATCTGACAAGGACAAGAGGCTGCTACTTTAAGATCGGAACCCGGGGGCTTCGGGACGGCGTGGAGTATCCCCACCACCATTGCCGCTTTTTCCTGAATGAAGCGGGACTGCGGTACGGCGTAGAAGCCTGGCTGGCTGTTTTGACTGGGATCAACGACAGATTGCATTGAAAAAAGGAGGAACATCATGAAGTACATGGAAATTGGAAGGTCCGGGATTCGTTCGTCTGTGATCACCTTCGGCGCTATGGGAATCGGCGGCGGCACCTGGTGGAGGAACTCCGACGACGAGGAGTCCATCCGGACGCTGCACAAGGCGTTTGAAATGGGCATCAATACGGTGGACACCGCGCCGGTGTACGGCTTTGGCCACAGCGAGGAGGTCCTGGGCAGAGCGGTGAAGGGACGCCGCTCGGATGTGATTATTTCCACCAAGTGCGGACTTTGGTGGGGCGACGGCGAAGGAAGCTTCCGCTGGGTGAAGGACGGTCACAGGGTCAGCCGCAACCTGTCTGCCCGGACCATCCGCATTGAGCTGGAGAACAGCCTGCGCCGTCTGGGAACGGACTATATCGACATTTACTATACCCATAATCCCTGCTGCCCGCCCTTCATGACGCCCGTTGAAGAGACCGTGGGGCTGCTGATGGACTTCAAGAAGGAGGGGAAGATCCGGGCAATCGGAGCCTCCAACATGACGCCCCAGGAGATCCTGGATTACACCGCCTGCGGAGAGATCGACATTATCCAGGGCCGGTACAGCATGCTGACCCGCGGACCGGAGGACGGCATCCTCCAGCTGTGCCGGGAAAAGGGCATGTCCTTCCATGCGTACATGCCGCTGGAGCGCGGTCTCCTGACCGGCAAGGTCACAAAGGACTACGTGGTGCCGGAAGGAGATGCGCGGGACGGCGATCCGTGGTGGTCGGCGGAGAAATTCCCCAGGGCGCTGGAATTTGTGGAGGAGCTGAAGGGCATTGCCGGAAAGTACAACTGCCAGCTGTCCCAGCTGGCTCTGGCCTACCTGCGGGGGCAGGGCGGCGATATCAATGTGATCTGCGGCGCAAGACGGGTGTCTCAGATCGCAGAGACAGCCCTTGCCGCAGACCTTGTCCTGGAGAAGGAGGATCTGGACCAGATCCGTAAGATGGCAGATCAGCTGCAATAAATTGTACGGACACAATACCTGTATCAACAGCGAATGGATGGGCTTTGCCTGTGAGGATTCGGCTTGACAAATCATTTCATTGTGGATACTATTGAAATAAGGAAATGGATGAAATTTCAAAATCATGAATGAAATGACGAAATCGAGGGGGATTTATGAAGATTGAATTATTGCCTTATAAGGACAGGCTGGTGCAATTGGCCTCTGCGTGTACAGCCCTGATGGATGTTGGTGTGATCGTTGTGGACAAGTGGCTCAACCAGCTGATCAATACGTTCCATTATGAGCGCCAGCCAATTGATATCCAGGTCAACTCAGTCGTCGGCAGCGTGATCGTCACAGGCAAGCCTGTCATCGTCAAGGACAGGAGACAGAGCAGCGAGTGCCAGTCGTGCGCAGACTTTCATTCCTGTTCAATTGACAGCATCATCGGCGTTCCCATCCTGACGGAGGCGGAGTGCATCGGAGCAATCGCAATGCTGATCCCCCCCAGCCAACCGGAGCTGCTGGGGAACAAGTCGGAAGAAATTGTGCCGCTGATGGAGCAGATCGCGTTTTGGATCGCAAAGGCGATTGAAAGCGATGCGCGGGGAACGTACCTGAACGATCTCCGGGAGAGGGCGGTGCGCGCGTTCGGGGCGGTCCCGGACCCGGTTGCCGTTACCGACGAGAAGATGCGGATCGTTTTTTGCAATGAAGCGTTTTGCGGCTTCTTTGGAATCGACGACGCTGTGGGCGGCGATCTGGACCGGCTCCTGCTGCGCCAGCAGGCCGGACAGACGAAGGATATCCTCCGGGAGGACAGTCTGTTTTTTGGGGAAGCCTGCGGACTGATCCGTCTGACGGCAATCAAGGACATGAAGCTCGATACGCAGGATGGCGCGAAGCTGTATGTCTATGCGTTTGAACGGGTCGGCTGCCGGGAGGCGCTCAAGCTTGGGGCGGGCGATCCTGCCGATGAGGAAATGGAGCGCTTCTGGGGACCCGGCGAGGATATGCAGGAGGCGAAACGCCGCGCGAAGACCGCTGTAAAAAACAATCTCCCGGTGCTCATTGAGGGGCATGACCAGGCGCAGGCGGAACGGCTGATCCGGATGCTCCACAAGTCCTCCTCTGCCGGGGATGCTCCATTTTTCAAGGTGGATTGCAGGCGGGAGATGCAGGAGCTGGAGAAGCTGCTGTTCGGAGTGGGCGGAGAGGTCCCAGGGATGCTGAGGCTCTCCAAAAACAGCGTGCTTTGCCTCTGGATGATCAATCATATGCCCATGTACATCCAGAAACGCCTGGCGGCTTATATTTCGGAGCAGCAGCTGTCCGGGATGCAGGGCTCGATGGCGCGGATCATTGCGGCCTCGGATGAGAGTCTGGAAAATCTGGTCAGGCGCAGCCGGTTTTCCCAACAGCTGCTGCGTCAGATATCCCAAAATTACATCCTGATCCCCGATATCGGAGACAATACGGCCAATGTGAACTACTATTTGAGTTGCTTCGTGGAAAAATTTGCGGAGGCATACCATTGCAGCCCGAACGAATTGGGCAATCCTGCCTGGGCGGAGCTGTACCGGAAAAATTTCTCTGTGGACTATCTCTCCCTGCAAAGGCTGGCGGAGGTGTGGGTGATGCAGCACCGGGGCAGGCCGGCCCGTTCCGGAAAGAGCGGAAGGTGCCTTGCATGCGCTGTGGATGTCTCCCTGGGCGCAGAGGAGCAGGAGGCGCAGCTCCAGGAGCTGAGGGGGCTGCTGGAGTCCGGGGGGAGCAAGCAGGAGATCGCGAAGGCGTTGGGAATCAGCCGGGCGACTCTTTACAGATGGATTGACAAATATAGCCTGAATGAGCGGAAGCAAGAAAGGAAACGAGTATAAGAATGACTACTTTGGACTGTGCTGCGGCAAGAGGAATGCTTCTGGCCTGTGCGGAAAAAATCATTGAGAGCAAGCCCCTTTTGACGGAGATCGACAGCAGGATTGGCGACGGCGACCATGGGATCGGCATGGCGGTTGGGATGCAGAAGGCAAAGGACCGTCTGGAGAAGATGGAGGCATGCTCCAATGTATATGAGCTGTTCCAGGAGATGGGGAAGACTATGCTGATGAGCATGGGGGGCGCTTCCGGTGTGATCTTCGGTACAATGTTTCTGGGCGGCACCAAGGGGAAGGAGCCGCTGCCGGCGCTTGGCTGCCGGGACTTTGCCGGATTGATGGCTGACAGCCTGGAGGCTGTCAGGATCCGGGGCAAGGCTTCTGCCGGCGACAAGACGATGGTGGACGCGCTGGAGCCGGCTGTCAGGGCGATGGAGACTTACGGGGGGGATGATTTTGTGGAAATGCTGTCCCTGGCGGAGGCTGCAGCCGCGGAGGGCGTGGAGGCCACAAAGAATTTGATTGCCAAGTTTGGCCGCGCCAAGTCCTTGATGGAGCGTGCGCTGGGCTTTCAGGACGCCGGGGCGACTTCCGTGTGGATCATATTCGGTGCAATGAGAGCATACCTTGCGGCCATGTCTTGAGAGAAAGTGAGCAGATGATGAAAAAAATAATCAACATGCCCGGCGACGTCGTGCGGGAATGTGCGGAGGGCTTTGCCGCGGCTTACGGCGGACAGTACGAGCTGCTGAAGGAGGCGGCAGGCATCAGGGTCAGGGATGTAAAGGACAAGACGGCCCTGGTGATTGGCGGAGGCAGCGGGCATGAGCCGATGTTTGAATTTTTCCTGGGGGAAAATCTGGGCGACGCGGCGGCCTGCGGCAATATCTTCACCTCCCCTGATCCTGGGACCATTTATCAGACGGCAATGTCTGTGGAGCGGGGAAAAGGCGTCCTGTTCGTCTATGGAAACTATACAGGGGACAGCATGAACTTTGATATGGCGGCTGAGCTTATGGCGGATGCGGGCGTTGAGAGCAGGACCGTCCGGGTACGGGACGACATCGCGTCCGCTCCAAGGGATAGGCTGTATGACCGCCGTGGGATTGCGGGAGATTTCTTTGTCATCCGCATCTCAGGCGCGGCTACCGGCGCGGGCCTTTCCCTGGAGGAGGCGTACCGTGTGACCGAAAAGGCGAATGAAAATACATATACCATCGGAGTGGGCCTGTCCGGCGCAACGATCCCCGGCGAAAGGGAGCCCATTTTCACACTGCCGGAGGACGAGATGGAATTTGGACTGGGAATCCATGGGGAGCCTGGCGTCAAGCGTGTGAAACTGATGCCCGCTGACGATCTGGTGGATGAGCTGTACCGGCAGCTCCTGGAGGACTCCGCACTCAAAGCCGGCGACGAGGTATGCAGTTATATCAATGGCCTGGGGTCTACGACCCTGATGGAGCTGTGTATCATGAACCGGAGACTGAAACAGCTGCTCGACCGGGACGGAATCCGTATCCATGATATGGAGGTCAATTCCCTGGTCACGACGCAGGAGATGGCCGGTGCGTCCATCACGCTTATGCGGGTGGATGATGAGCTGAAAAGGTACTATGACCAGCCCTGCTCTTGTCCTTACTATACCAAGAAGCGGCTCCAGGCTGACGCCGGGCAGAGGAGCATGCCGTCATGAAGAAGATAGCGTTTGGCTGCGATCCCAATGCGGAAGAACTCAAGCAGCTTATGATTGAGCGGTGCCGGCAGATGGGATATGAGACGGTTGATTTTGGCAGTCCGGACCCCATTTACGCCAGCACGGCCATCCAGGTGGCGGAATTTGTGGCGTCCGGCAGAGCGGACAAGGGCGTGCTGGTCTGTGGGACAGGCATTGGCGTCAGTATTTCTGCCAATAAGGTGCGGGGGGCGTATGCGGCCTTGATTTCGGATGTCTATTCGGCTCAGCGCGCGGCGTTGAGCAATGACACCAATATTGCCTGCTTCGGAGCGTTTACCCTGGGGCCGAAGCTGGCGGTGACGCTGCTGGAGACATGGCTGGGGCTGGAGTTCGATCCTGCCAGCGCCTCTGCGCCGAAGGTGGCGCGGATCAAACGCTATGAGGCGGAGTCGCACCGGCCGGAGTGCAATTGAACCGGACCGCGCTTTTCTCCGGCCAGAGCTTTTCTGCCTCTGGCCGGGGATTTTTTATCAGTTGGGAAATCCAGACAATATGGGAAAGGGGAAAGCGGCATGGTAACAGAAGGAAACAAGCTGTATTTTGGAACGAATACCAAAATGTATAAAGGGATCGGACAAACCCTGAGCTTCCTGAATAAGCTCCAGGCTTTGACGGAAGAGATCAGCCGTGAGCGGATGGAGCTCTTTGTGATCCCATCTTTTACAGCGTTGGATGCGGCTGGGCGGTGCGTCCGGAGGGACAAAATCCGTCTTGGGGCGCAGAATATGGCATGGGAGGACGAAGGACAGTTCAGCGGAGAAATCTCCCCGCTGATGCTGAAAGAGGTGGGAGTGGAGCTGGTGATGATCGGTCATTCGGAACGCCGGCACATCCTGATGGAAACAGATGAAATGGAAGGCCGTAAGGTCCGCTGCGCACTGCGGCACGGCCTGACGCCTCTGCTCTGCATCGGCGAGACAGGTGGGGAGAAGGCTCTGGGCATCGCGGACGAGGTGCTCCGGATTCAGCTCAAGACTGCCCTTGGCGGTGTCCCGGCGGAGCAGGCCGGGGCATTGCGCATTGCCTATGAGCCGGTCTGGGCAATTGGGACCAGCGGCGTCCCGGCAGCGAGGGAGTATGCTGAAGAAAAGCATGCGGTCATTCGCAGGACTCTGGCGGAGCTGTATGGGGAGAGCTGCGCGGCGGATATCCCGCTGCTGTATGGCGGCAGCGTCAACCGGACGAATGCGGTGGAGCTGATCCAGACGCCCAATATTGACGGTTTGTTTATTGGCCGGAGCGCCTGGGCTGCGGAGGAGTTCTCGGCCATTATTCAGGATATCCTTGCACTTTGATGCCGCCAGCTCTGTGCCGGCGGCAAAAATCAGCGTATTCATCATGAAAAGTGTAAGGGCAAGACTCAAATGAGCCTTGAGGCGGAGCGGGGTAAATGGTCCGTGTCCGGGTTGGTGATGAGGGTTTCCGTATTGCCTCTGTCGGTCTGCAGGCGGGCAATGCGGAAGGAAAGTTCATAAAAATCAGGGCATCCCGGTTCAAAAAAGTCAAAGGTCAGCGTCCGGGGACGGGCGAAATCCCGGTCCGGCTGCCGGACATATTTCTCGGGGTGTTTCCCCATTTTCCGGATCATAGAATGCAGCATCCCCCGCAAAAGCTTCGGCGTTTGTCTCATGTGCGCTCCCTCCTGAAGAGTAAGCTTACTTTTCAAGAGGGAGCGCACATTTCTTCTCGTTTGTCAACTTTTTTATCTTTTCTTACATTTTTTTGCCGGAGCTCTCACTTAATGACATTACTTCCTCTGGCAGTTGCTCTTTCCGGAGCCAATACACATGATATCAACCTGTTGGATGATGCTTTCCTTTGATAAATTCATTGCTTCCACGCTCGGTTCATAATTTGTTCACTCATTCAATTACCGTGTACCATAAGGACTCCTCCCTTGACAATTCCCCGCCCCTCCGGTATCATGGTACTGGAGAAAAACCACTAATTCAAGGAGGTCCCCCATGCAAAAGGACGTAGTAATCATCGGCGCGGGCCCGGCGGGAATCTTCACCGCTCTGGAAATGCTGAAAAGGGGCAGCAGGCAGAAAATCCTCATTGCGGAAAAGGGAGCTGCGGTGGAGAACCGCCGCTGTCCCAAGGACAAGGCGGGCAGGTGCGTCAGCTGCAAGCCCTACTGCCATATCACCACCGGCTTCTCCGGAGCCGGTGCGTTCTCCGACGGCAAGCTGTCCCTCAGCTATGAGGTAGGAGGCGACCTGCCCAACCTCATCGGCGCGGCGAAGGCCCAGGAGACTATTGACTATACCGACAAAATCTACCTGGAGTTCGGCGCGGACAGCCATGTGGAGGGCCTTGGCAATACGGAGGAGGTCAAGGCCATCCGCAAGCGGGCGATCCAGGCGGGGCTGAAGCTGGTGGACTGCCCCATCCGCCACCTGGGAACCGAGAAGGCCCAGGAGCTGTACTACGCCATTGAGCAATACCTGCTGAACAACGGCGTGGAGATTCTGTTCGGCTACGAATGTACGGACCTGATTCTGAGCGGCGACGCCTGCAAGGGGGTGCTCATCAGCGATGGCAGGCAGGAGCTGGAAGTCCGCGCGGAGCACACCATCATCGCCACCGGCCGCCGGGGGGCGGACTGGCTGGAGAGCCTGTGCGCTGAGCATAACATCGCCCACCAGCCCGGCACTGTGGACATCGGTGTGCGGGTGGAGGTGCGCAACGAGGTCATGGAGACCGTCAACCGGGTGTTGTACGAGTCGAAGCTGGTGGGCTGGCCCAAGCCCTTCAAGAACAAGGTCCGGACCTTCTGCCAGAATCCCGGCGGCTTCGTCAGCCAGGAGAATTACGACAACGATCTGGCGGTGGTCAACGGCCACAGCTACAAGGAACTGAAAAGCGACAACACCAACCTCGCCATCCTGTGCAGCCACAATTTTTCCCAGCCCTTCAACCAGCCCATTGCCTACGCCCAGAAGGTGGGGGAGCTGACCAATATGCTGGGCGCAGGTCACATCATGGTCCAGCGGTTCGGGGATATCCTGGACGGCAAGCGGACGTGGCAGAAGGAGCTGGCGTTTTCCAACGTGCGGCCCACCCTGCCTGACGCGGTGGCGGGGGACATCACCGCCGCCATGCCCTACCGGGCCATGATTAACATTATCAATTTCATCCAGGCCATGGATCAGGTTGTGCCTGGGTTCGCATCGATGGAGACCCTGCTGTACTCCCCGGAACTGAAGTTCTACTCCAACCGGGTCAAGATGGACGAGGACCTGAACACCAATGTGAAGGGCCTCCACTGCCTGGGCGACTCCAGCGGCTGGACCCGGGGGCTGATGATGGCCTCCGTTATGGGCGTGCTCATGGGGCGGCGGCTGGCTGAGGAGGAGTAGCCGCATGTCCGAAAGGAAGCGCTGGGAATATTACTTCCGACCTTTCGGTTCGGCAGTAATATTTGCCATGCTTTGCGGTTGCCGCCCCTTGCGGCGGCGAACAAAGCGGCTCAAATCAAACGTATTATTTCCGAATTTTATATCCCCAAATAATACCCCCGGCCGGACTGGCGGCCGCAAAACCGCAAGCGCTCCCCATAAGACGGCATTCCATCCTGCCGCCCTATGGGGAGCGCTCCTCGTTCGCAGGGCTCCACCCCTGCCTGCGCTTATTTACTCAGAATCGGTTCATCCACCCACGAGATGCTGTAGCCCTTCCGCAGGAACCACTGGACGCAGTACCAGCACTCCTTGCCGGTCTCCGGGTCCACGCCTCTGGCCACGCCCACGCCAATAGCAGAGCGCCTGTTATCCAGCATCGCCTCCAGATGGATCTGGGAAGCGGCCCAGTCCTCTACCGCCAGTCCGGCCAGCTCCTGGTTCACGTTCGTCAGCCGCCGGGCGCTGATGCAGTGGATATTCTCCGCCGTGTAGATACAGTCCGTCACCGTGGAGCGGCTGCTGCCGTCAGGCCGGGTGTGGGAGTACTCGCCGGTAGCGGCCATTTCCTCCGCCCGCACCTGGGCGGCCTCCATCAGCTTCCCGTCCTGGGGCAGGGCGGGAAGTCCCTCCGCCATCCGCAGGGCGTTGGTCAGCTCCACCATCTCCTGCCGGATGGCCTCCAGGTCGGCCTCCTCCCCGGGGGCGCCGGCCTTCGGCGTCTGCGGGTTCTGGAGAACCTCCTCCGGCGGCTCGCCGGTATAGGGGGAGCTGCTGTCAATAAAAATCCCGTCGTCCCAATAGACGTTGAAGTCCAGAAGCCTGCCCACATCCCGCAGCCTGACATAGTTGCTGCCCTCAATCTCATAGGCGTCCAGCTCCATCATCTGGCCATCCACAAAGACCTCCTGCCGGACCTGCTCCGCACAGACGCCGCTGACAGCCCGCGCTGTAGCCGTGAGCCCGGCGTAAAGCGCCGCTCCGGCAATCACGCCGGAAGCAAACCGTATCCACTTTCCCATTTTGACATCTTCTCCATCTTCCGCGATTATCCCAGGGGTCGGACGGCTGTTTCCGACGGCGCGGGGAGGACCGGATGCCAGCCATCGCCCTCATAAGGCAGATTCTCCTGGCTCCAGCCGCTTTCCTCAGACCACACGCGGTACCACAGAGGCTCCGCTGCGCCGTTCTCATCCTTGGCATAGCGCACCAGCAGCCACCCCTCTTCCGGCGACTCCGACATGGCGGGCTGGCCGGAAAGAGGCACCTCGCCGTCATCCAGGGCGATCTCCTCACCGTCCTGCAGATCCAGAATCTGGCTGAACGCCTCCTCATCCGTGGCTGCGCGGGTATAGAAGATCCCAGGCATCTCGCCGCCAGCCGCGCCGCAGCCGCACAACGCCGTCAGCGCCAGCGCCGTGATCAATGATAATACCATTTTCCTCATAGCAGGCCGCTCCCTCCGTTCATATCCTTTTCGCCGCTTCCTCTCAGGAAGCGATCTCCTCTGATACCAGCGTGCAGCGCACCGTCATTCTCTGCCGGCCGCTGAGGGTGCAGGTAAAGAGGGTCAGGTCCCAGCCGCTCTCGCACATCTCCTTCACCTGGGTGGGCTGGAGCTGCTCCAGGCTGGATACCTCATAGGTGAAGACGTTGCCGTCTCCATCCGTAAAGCGGACCTCGTCTCCTATCATCAGGTTCCGCAGGCCGCCAAAATGCTTGGTGTAATTATGCGCCGCAATGACCATGTCGTTGTGGTACACTGACCCCTCATACCGGCAGGGGGCAATTTTCAGGTTGGGGTAGCTCCAGCTCTCCATCACCGGCAGGCTCAGCTCCAGCTGAGGGATCTCCACATAGCCCACATAGTCGCGGCCGTCAATCTCAATAACGGGCATCTCACGGTCCGGATCCAGGATATAGTTGGGAATCAGCTCCCCCTCCGGGTCCAGGACCTCCAGGTCCGGCGTCTCGGCCCGCAGCGCCTGTACGGTCTCCAGCACCACCTCGTCCGCCCGCTTCTCGTCCCACAGGTTGTAGCCTGTGAGCGCGATTGCGCCGGTCAGCAGCAGCAGTCCCAGCGCCATGCAGATTCCGCCCGCTTTATTCCTCATATTCCCTCCGGTTCAAAGCCCAGCCCGATACGAACAGGATCAGTCCGCCCATCGCCAGGAACGGCACCGGCCACCAGAGCACCCCCGTCTGGGGTAGCCGCGCCAGCGGCGTGTCCGGATCGTCGATGTCCTCCTCCTCCAACGGCTTCGGGTCATCAAGCGCCTCCTCTTCGGGCGGCTTGGACAGGGGAGTCTCCGGGTCGTCAATGTCCTCTCCGGGGATGTTCGGAGGGCCGTCCGGGGGATCGCTGGGATCGTTGGGGCCGCCGGGATTGCCAGGGCTGCCAGGATTACCGGGCTCGTCAGGCTTATCGGGCCTGTCCGGCGGCTCGGGGTCGGGATCGCTCTTGGGGATGTCGGGGTCATAGGTGTTGGTGATGACGAAGCTGGCCCCCTGCTGGGTATAGCTCACTTCGTAATCCCTGGGGACGTCTGCTTCGCGTATGGTCCATTCATAGTTCAGGTTGTCCAGCTCCGGCCAGATGGTGCTGAAGTTGTTCCGATGGTCCAGCACGACCGTCTGGAACAACTCAAACGGCTTGTTCGTTCCGCGCTCCCGGCGCAGCAGCTCCACCGTTACCGAGACCGGCCGGCTGATGCCGCCGTCGCCCCTCCAGACCTTCAGCGCGGCAAGGGTGATGGTTTCGCCCTCCTTTTCGGAGCCCTTGTTCACCACGGTAACGTCGTACTGCCACTGGCCGCCGGAGGCCGCGCCGCCGGTATCCGGCTTTTCCCAGTTGGGCAGGCAGACCATGAAGTCCGTCGGGATGTAGTACCTCCCGGGTTCCACCTCCTTCTGCTTCCCAACCACCAGATAAAGGCCCGTGGGCAGCTCGGAAAAGACCGCCCTGCCATCCCTGCCGCTTTCCGTCCAGGCGCAGGGAGCCGGCGCTTCGCCGTCGGCCTCCCAGCCATGCAGGCTGGCGGTCAGTGTGCTGGTCAGTCCCGGCCAGTCCCTTTCCGCGATTTTGCGCTGGATGACGGACTCCAGCCTCTCAAAATCCCGGGCGGGTGTGAAATTGGCTGCCGCGTCCACATCGCAGACCCGGTACAGCGCGTACTCCACCCCCTCGTACTTACACGTCAGGGTCAGGCTGCACGTCCTGTCCAGATCCGGGATCGGATCGTAGGCCAGCGCCGTCTGAGGCAGGCAGATCACCGCCAGCAGCAGCCCCAGCGCCAGAGGCAGCAGCCGTGTTTTCCGTTTTCTCATCGTTCTCCTGCCTTTCTCCGGCGGCGTCCCCGCCGGATGATGTACTCGCCGGAGCCGGAACAGGCTCCGGAACAGGGGAGGGAGGCGTCGCTCCCTTTTCCTTTGGCTTCGTCTTTTTCCGCTTCCTGCCCGGTGCGCTCAGCAGGAAAACCAGGACGATAATGAACATGGGCGCCGCCGCTACGGGAGCCACCAGGATGGGGTCGATGCGCAGGGCGTCCGCCGTGATGTTCACCGCCGCCGCCTCCTCCGTGTTCTCAATCCGCTTGCCGCGGACCAGGAGGCGGTGGGTGTTCACCCCGTAGGGGGTGCAGGTCACCAGGGTGCAGTGGTCGCGGCCCCCGGCGATGGCGAGGTCGTCCAGCTCGTGGGGCAGGACCCGGCGGATCTGGTCCACCTGATAGGTCAAGGTTTCGTTGAGGACCCGCAGCATGAAGGTGTCCCCCTCGTCAAGCTGGTCCAGGTCGGTGAACAGCTTCGCGCTGGGCAGGCCCCGGTGGCCGGAGAGGACGCAGTGGGTGGACGCGCCCCCCACCGGCAGGGAGCTGCCCTGGATGTGCCCCACCGCGATCTGGAGCACGGCCTCGTCGGTGCCGTGGTAGATGGGCAGGGAGCAGCTGATCTTGGGGATCTCGATGTAGCCCATGATACCGTCCCCCGCCACGTTCAGCAGGGCCGCGTACTCATCCCAGTCGTCCTCCGAGACCGCGAAGGGGTTGGCCTTCCCCAGCAGTGTTTGATTGTACGCGCTGGCGTCCAGCCACATCCGCTCGTAGTCCGCCGCAGTCAGGTGGGACACGCTCTCGGCGTAGCTGGCAATGGCCCGGGACTGGTGGAACGAATTCCAGTAGTCGCTGGCGGTGGGGTAGAGCATGATGGCCACGCCCGCCACCAGAATCAGGACCAGGAGGATGGTAGACAGATGTTTTTTCATATGTCAGGCTCATGGGCCCGGCGGCTGGCAGCCCCAGCCGCCGGGGAAACGGTTTTTTCAGGATATTCCGATAACAGAGATCAATCCTTGTCGATGTTCATGCGGCGCTTGGTAATCAGCAGGACCACTGCGCCCGCAGCCAGCACGCCGCCCACAATGTAGAAAATCGTGGTACCGATACCGCCGGTCTCAGGAAGGAGAGCGCCGGAGTTGTTGCCGATTGTGTCAGTTGCACTCAGCTGTGCAGATACTGTAGCATCACCAGTCTGTTCACGGCTTGCGTCAAGTGTATTGGTCTGCGCATTCTCGCCATCACCAAAAGTAATCGTATACTTTGTAACCACGCCATTGGAATCGTACTCACTTTCCGCAATCACAACCTTGATCGGGTCAGCCAGCTTGTTGTAACCTGCGGGAGCCTTAGTCTCTTCCAAATAATAGGTTCCTTCTGCAAGGCCCTGGAAGCCAGGAGTCGCTTTACCAGTTTCTGTATCTGTGATAAGAGTTGTTGCATCAGTCAAGCTATTAACCCACTTGACCTCTTTAGTGGTCGGATCTTGATAATAAAACTCCCCAGCAGCGTTCTTCAAAACAAATTCTGCGCCGCCCAGCTTTTTAGAAGTGTCATTTGCATCAACCTTCTCGATCTCAATAGTGAAGTCGTAGACGTAAACCGTTTCGTCGGGGGTATCTGTTTCAGTATCCTCATTCGGGTTGTTGGAGTACGTCAGCTTCGCGGTATTGGTCTCAACGTTGGTCTGCAACGCATTACTATTCAGCGTAGCAGAGTAGGTAATGGTGATGGAGGTTCCTGCATTAATCTTCGTATTGGCTTTGTCAGGGCTGCCACCAACGAGCTCGTAGAGCCCAGTAAAGTTGAGTGTAAATCCGTGCCCATCTGCATTCTTTTCGACAGAGTATTGGGTGCTGTCGATTGCAGAGTCACCAATTTTGACTACAACGCTGGTCTCATCAAAATCAAGGCCAGAGGTCATTGTATCAGTAATTTTGTAGGTATACTTCGTATAGCCTTGCATACTGGGAACCTTGGAGGTCAGTTCAAAGTTGACCTTCTTGCCAATCTCCGCAGAAACAGCATCCAATTCCTTTTGAGTATCCTCATCTATGCCAGTAATTTTTTTATCCAAGGTAGGCTTCTCCGCCTTGGGCTTCATAGTCTCATTGCCCAAAACCTGGAGCATATTGGCAGAGTATACGTCATCTTCCAAATCTGTATTATTGATATTGGTATCTTTAATCAAGTAGTAACCAGGAGCAAGGTTGTCAGCAACATACTTACCGTTACTGCCGGTCAAAGTTTTGTGGTTGCCAGTCAGGCAGGAATCAATTGCCCTTGCGAACTGAGCGGCCACTTCGCTGTTCTTTTCACTCAGCCAGTTGGCAACATCTGCGGCGTTAGAAGCGTCAACATCACCATCAACCAAACTCGCCAGCGCAGAGGCAACCGCATCTGCATTTATGCTATCGCCCCATTCAATATTCGAAAGGGTCTTTGAAGTTATGCCATTCTCTTCGGTCACATGCAGATCGCCTTTAAAAATCTGATACGCGATATACTCGTGGCCTGTCTCTTCATTTTCAATGGTAATGCTGCAAGAGACGTCTGTGTTCGTGGAAGTAGAGGGCTGGAATTGATTATTTGTACCAAGATTCTTTTCGGTATCTGTGGTATCTGTCCCTTCCATTGGAGGAGTCCCCTCGCTCCCGCCTTCGCCCTCGCCAGGGGTCGCAAACGCGGTGGTTGTCATAGCCAAAGCCATGACCAGCGCCAGCAGTACGCTGACAAATTTCTTCGCTTTGTTCATTCTTTCTGTTCTCCTTTCAAGATAAATCCCAAGTATGGGGGAATGCTGGGGGACAGAGCTGTCAAGACTTATCAGCAGCCCCCCTTCTTGTGGATTTCTTCTTATATGCCAAGCTCCCCGCCGCCGCAACAAGCAGCAGCGCTCCGCCTGAAATATACGCAAGGGCTGTAGGCCCGCCCGTGGAGGGCAGGACATAGGTGTAAATGTTGTTGTAGGTGACGGTGACGTAGTCTTCTCCGTTTTCGCCAATCGTTCCCTTTGCCAGGAGACTGGTGGTACGCTCTCCGCCCGTGTCGATTATGGTGAGGAAGCCGTCATTGTCCGGATCGTACTTCTCTTCGATCATATACTCCGTTCCTACCGGCAGCTCAATGATCTGCATATACTCGCCGTGCTTCAGGGTGAACTCCTGCCGGGCAACGTACTTCTCATCCGTGATCGTCTGCCGCTTCTCTTCGATCTCCGTTCCGTCCTCGTTGAAGAAGAGCATATTGTAGGTGTTGGTCAGCCCACTCAGCGACACCTCAAAGCGGTACTCCTGATTTTCGATTCCCAAGGGCGGCTCGCCCGTCACCAGCTTCTTCACCGTCAAACCGGCTTTTTCGGGATTGTAGGGGTCATCCGGGTCCCTGACCGGACTGATATTCGGCAGGGTGAACTGCATCCAGCAGGTGGAGCCGGACGCGCCGCGCTCGGTGTAGAAGAAGTCCAGGCGGTGGGTCTCCGTGCTGGTGCGGTCCTTGGAGATGTAGTCCCACAGGTCCACATACTCGCCCACGGAGCTGTGAACGCCGCCAATGTCGCAGATCAGCTGTCCATCCAGGTACACCCACATGTCGTCGTCGCCGTAGAAGTAGTACTCCAGCGGTCCGATGTATCCGGGAATCAGCTGGAATTCAACCGCGAACTTCATGCCGAAGTAGGAGTTGTGGTCTGCGGACGCGCCGCCGACGGTATTGCCGAAGTCGGACACCGGGAGCGTTCCGGTATTGTCAGTGTTGAAGGTGCCATCATCATTCAGAGTCTTTATGAATTTCCTCTGGGACTCCTTTGCCGTGTCGCCGAACTTGATATCGTGCCCCTCCGCGCCCCAGGTGGGAGCGCTGTCCATGGGCCAGAAGTTGTTGCTCCAGATTTTCTTCGTCTTGTTCCAGTTGTCGCGCTGATAGCCGAAGTTATCCAGCCCGGAGGCGCCCGTATTCGGAACGGAGGTCAACGTATAGGTGTCGCCCTGACGCTTGAACTGCAAAGAATTGATCGTCTCAATTCTGGTTTTGCCCGTTTGCGGCGTATTGCCGAACAGGTCAGGCGCGGAAACGGTAAAGGCGATCTCGTGGCCCACGAGCCGCGGCTCTGCCAGCCCAAAGGTACAGCCGCTGGTGTTCTCTTTGTTGTTCTGATTCCCGGTTTGCCCGCCGTAATCCGTACCGGCGTTGCTGTTGCCGAAGGCCAGCTTTGTATCGCTGCCGCAGTTCGCCTTGCTGTTGATGCCCGCAGAGTGCGTATCAATGTACTCGACTCCATCAATGGTGGAATGGAGTCCATCCGAGATATCGTAGTCGAAGAACGTGGCGTCTCCGGTAAACGCCTCCGCATTATCGCTTGCCTCATATACCAGCCGGATGACGGTGGTCTGGGTCTGGTTGATGAGGATGGTATTGCCCTCCTCATCCGCTGCGGCGGCATCCGCGTTGTTGGTAAAGGTGAGCAGCTTGTTCAGCTCCGCCGCTGTTCCCCGCTTTATGATCCAGTCCTCTTCGTTCGTGCTGGAAGAATCTCTCCCCTCCTTCAGGACCCACACCGCCGCCAGATTGTAGTGGCTGTCGCCGCGGACATCATCCCGCAGGCTGTTCAGATAGGAGACGTTGAAATCCTTCTCCAGCTTGGGATTGAACTCCCGCCGCTCCGGCTCGTAAAGCTCCCGCAGCTCCCTGTTGAACTGCACGGAGCCGTCCGTATTCAGGTGCAGGTACTTCTGCTCGATGGTCGCTTTGTTTTTGGGAAGGACAGGCCCCTCCGTTCCGTTGCCCGCGCTGCTGGTATCAATAAAGGGGAGCGAATACCGTACGTCTCCCACGCTGTTGTTCAGCGGCACATCGATGTTCACATAGAACTGCACATCGAATTTCGGGTTAGGTGTAAAGCTCGCGGAGCGGCCGTACACGGCCCGCTGGGCGGAGGTAAAGGTGAAGCTGACCACAGCGTCTCCGGCGCGGACCTCCTCCGCATCAATCAGCTTGCTCTGGGTCTCCTCATTCTGTGTGAAGAAGCTGACGGAAATAGTGGGATTATCCTGCCCGGCGGCAACGTCGCCATCCACAATTTCATCATCCAGCAGTTCCATGGTGCTGATGGCGGCGGCGCTCTCCAGCGCCTCGGCCAGCTCCTCGGAAGGCTTCAGCTCCACGGTGATCCGGCAGCCTGTCAGGTCCAGCTTCTGGCCGTTGAGGGTCGCCACGATCTCCATGATCTGGGGTTCGCCGATCAGGGCGTCCTCGTCCTCGGCCACAGCTTCATCGATCTTGGCTCTGACAGCCTCGTATTCCTCGCCGTCAAGCACCTCCCTCAGCTCAAACTGAATCTGGCCGTCCGGCTGTCCGGCGTCCGCGCCGGGCTCGGAGGTCCAGGGGCTGGGGGCAGGACCGGCGGTCTCCTCATCAGGGAGGGGCTGGGGCAGAACCTCCTCCGGCTCTGCAGCAATTTCCTCCGACGGCGTATCCAGAGGCTCATCAAGGCTCTCCGGGTTCATGGACAGGACGCGTCCGTCCCGGCGGGAGGACGTATCCGGCTCCTGATAGCCAATCTCATCCTCCGTCCCGGCGGGCTGCGCGTCCAGCGCGTTCTCCGGCTCCTCCGAATCCGGGGAATCCGCCGCCGTGTCATCCGTCACAGGAACACCGTCAGCCGGGCCGCTGTCCGCTGGCCCAGCGGCCGGAGCGTTGACTTCCGGGTCGCGGACGGGAGGCGTGGCGGTCTCTGTCTCCGGCGGAGAAACGGCCCCTGAGATTGTGTCCTGGAAGGGCGGGCGCATATTCCCGTCCATATCGCTCCAGTCTGTCGTGACATCCGGGTTCGCGCCGTCCTCCTGCACCGGCATCGCGATTCCCTCAATATGGAAGGTCATCACGAACTCATCAGCGGGGACCTCAAAGGTATCGTCGATCTGAACAGGCTCCAGGCTGGGGGAATCCTGTCCGGGCTCATCCTGATCGGGATACCCGGGATTGAGGGGAATGCGCTCCCCGTTTTCATCCAGAAGCCAGTTTCCGTTTTCATCGACGGCCCACTCCCCGTCCTCACCGGGCGGGAGCTCCCCGTCGTCCTCACCCGGCTGGCCCTCCTCATCGGGAAGCAGCGGGTACTCAGAGTCAGGAAAGTTGCCGGAGTCCAGACATTCCTCCGTATGGGTGTGTTCCGGCATCGTGCAGCGCAGCTCGCCGCTGGCGAAATAGCAGTCGGCGGTATGGAAATGCTCCACCAGACCGCAGAAGTAGGGGTCCGGCTCCGGCCCAAGATCAAGGTAGCAGGAATCGTCATGGACGTGGACTGTCATGCCGCAGGTACGGACCATGACCTCCCGGTCCTCGCCCTCCATCCGGTACAGGCACTCCTCCGAATGCTGGTGCTCCATGACCACCGGAAGCTGGCAGGTCAGGACCTCCCGTATCTCAAAGCCGCCCATGCCGTCATCCACCTGGAGCTGCTCATAGCACTCCGGGAGGTGGGTGTGGAGCTCATACTCCTCCTCGCCGCAGACCTGAATCCGGGTAATCTCATAGCACTCCTCACTATGGACATGTACCTCCACAGGACCAGGCGTTTCCCAGGTCCCGACCGCCGGGGTCTCCGTCTCCGGGCAGGTCAGCACGCTCTCCCAGGCGTAGCACTCGTCGGTATGAAGATGGCCCTCGGCCTCCTCCAGGCCGCAAGCCAGAATATGCGCCATCTCAGGCTGATAGCAGGTATTGACGTCGTGGTAGTGGCGGATTTCATCAAGGATGACGCCCTCCTCGCCGTAGATGGTGTCGATGACCTGCCCCTCCTCGTAGGGACAGATCGCAATGGACGAACCGGTAGGCTCCGTGACATAGCACGCCTCGGTATGCTGGTGGCCCTGGCTCTCCTCCTGACCGCAGGTCAGCGCGCCGCGCTGGAAGCTGTAGCAGGCTTCCGTATGGGTATGGGGCTGAGCAATGGGCGCAGCGGCGGCGGGCTCCGCGGGTTCGCCGACGGCCTGCTGGCAGATCAGCTCCACCTGCTCCACAAAGCAGCTGTCGCTGTGGACATGCCGCTCCTGCTCCTCCAGCGGGCAGATCAGCCGGCCCCCGCTGTCATAGCACAGCGCGTCGTGGGTGTGGAACACCACTGCGGCGTCCCTCCACTCCTCGCAGACCAGCTCCGTCTCCGGCGCCACGGACTCCAGAGTCCAGCAGCTCTCGTCATGGACATGAGCCTCCAGCCCGCAGATCGGGTCGTTCGACATGGTGATTGCGGGCAGAATCAGAGCGTAAGTCGTGCAGAACACAACAACGGCGCCCAAACTGCACAGTACCCAATAGCCAATCCTTCTGCGCTTGTAAGAAGACAGATATTTGGCAATCTGCGCCATGAGATTGCGTCCCATTCAACTCAGCCCTCCTTTCCAAATCATTCCCAGAGTTAGTTCTGATGTATTTCCGCAGGGCCCTACTGGATGAACCCCGCCGCGTCATATGGCCAGATACGCAGGACCAGCCGGCCCACAATCTTGTCATAGGGAACGCACCCCAGGGCCGTGCTGCGGGAGTCCACGGAGACGCTCCTGTGGTCCCCCATGACAAAAATTCTTGATTCCGGCACCTGATAGGGGAGCTGGATGTTGCAGTCGCCCAGCGCCTTCTCCACCAGATACGGCTCGTCGATCTCCTGGTCGTTGACGAACACGTTTCCCTGCTCGTCGATATCCACCCAATCCCCCGGGCCGGCGATGACCCGCTTGATCAGGACCTTGTTATCAAAATAAAACGCCACAATGTCCCCCGTCTGAAAGCTGGAGCCGTTCAGGGAGATCACGATCTCCCCCTCGGTCAGCGTGGGAGACATGGAGTTGCCGCTGATCTGGAGCACAGGCATCCACAGCGTCGCCACCAGCACGGCGGCGGCGGCCACGGTAATCAGCGCATATACCGTGCTGCGCAGCACCCGGCGAAAGCGGTGACGGTACTTCTCCCGCCCCAGCTCTACCTCCAGCTGGGCGATGCTTGGTATTTCCAGCGGCTTGTCGGGTTTCTTCTTCTTCATAATATATGCCAGTTCCTCAAGGCGTGTTCGTTATCCTTTTTCCTGAAAGATAAAGGAACAAAAAGAGCTCCGTCCTTCCCCAGACGGCCGCAGGGGGCCCGGCTCCGCCGGATGTCCGGTCAATCCTGTTCCCAGCCGAAGGAGAGGACAAACTTCCCCTTGTTGTCTCCCCGCTTCTTTTTCTGGAAAAGGCCCCGCTTCTGGGGCTCCTCCGCCGCAGGGGGCGCGGGGGAGGCCGCCGCCGGCTGGACCGGCTGGGCGGGTGGCGGCGCGGGCTGGACCGTATAATCCGTCTTTGGCTCCACATCCATCACAGGCCCGCTGGGCGGTGGCACAGACGGTCCGGCGCTCCCCGGCCAGACCGGATCGATCACGACGTCCGTCAGCACCTCGCCGCGGGGCAGGGGACTGCTCTCATGAACCTTTTGCAGGTACAGGTCTGCGGCCCTCTGCGCAGCCTCAAAGATCCCGTTGAGCCGCAGAGCGGCCTCCGCAATGGACCCCACCTCGCCCAGGCCGGTCATCTGCCCTTCACGCTCCGCCTGAAGGGTATCGGTCAGCTCCTGGATGCGGGCGTCCTTCTCGTTCAGCCGGTCCCGCAGCCGGTCATAGGTCTCCTGCAGGTCGCGGATCTGGGCGTCCTTCTCATTGAGCCGCTCCCGCAGCCGCTCGAAGGTGTCCTCCATTTCCTGCGCCCGCTCCCCGGCCGCAGCCAGTCCGGCGCGCAGCTGTTCGGTCTCCTTGGCCTGGTCCAGCAGAAGCTGGAGCAGATCCCGGCGGCCCAGCTTCTGCAGCTCCTTATCCGTCACAGTCAACTCCCCCTTGTCTCAGGAAGTGTCCCGGTGCACAGAGCCCCAGGTTTGCGTCCGTCTTCAGCACAGGACGCCCTTACGGACAGGCCTTCCGCCTGCCCGCAGTCACTTATGTATTATCATATCACTCAATTCCTGTCATTGCAAGGCCTCCGGGGGAAAATTCACCAAGAATCCCGCAATCCGGTCTTTGCGGGAGGCGGCTGAAATTCTTTATGCCGCCGGCGCGGAAAATATACCGTCAGAAGAGGCCGCCGCGCCGCGCCTCCTGCTGTTCCACTTATAATCTAATACATCTCCAGATGGTTGTCAATACCTATTTTTCGAAATTGTCTCAGATTTAACGAACTTTTCCAGAAGATGTAACCGCCCTCCGAAATTTTTTTGCCCCGCAAATGGGGATACGCCGCAAAGGCTTGTAGTACAATGGAAAGGCGGCCACAATATCCAGGGTGCGCAGGACGGCGAAGCCGGTTACAAGGCACCCCCCAAGGGTCAAAAATTTTTCCAGCCCGCCGTCATGTAACCGCATGCAGCCGCCGGACCGGTCAAAGGGCGGTGTCGTCCAGGAAAATACCTCCTTCCTCCGCCGGAGGCGGCGCGTTCTCCGGCTTCTGCGGCGCGGCGTGCATGTTCAAACTCTCCCGCCGGGCTCCCTGGACCGCGTCGCTGTCAGGCCGTCCGGCCTCCTGAGTCCCGTGGGGATATCCTCTTTTTTCCTCCTGCATTTCATCACCTCGATTACAAACAAGTGTGGAAAGATATAATCCCGCTTCAACGCCTCCGGTCAGGAGCGCCTTTGGGTTCGCAACGCCAACAGCGCTGCCGGTTTAAACGCCCTTGCTCATATCTCCGCACCGGCTGTTGCTCTGGCCGCTGTTTTGTCCGGCTCTCACTCCTATCGCTCCGCCAAACTGCTCCGCCGCTTCGCATAAACCTTTCGCTCATATTAAGGTGCAGTTTCTGGCTGCGCCTGTTGTTCATGCCCTTATACGCCCTCTTCCGCTTATTTCCTCGTTCCTTCCTGATCTTGTGCGGCGTTTTGCTCATCTCCAAGTATAGGACAAATAGTCCTATTTGTCAATAGGACTATTTGTCCTGAGATATACTATTTCGGGTGATAAGGATGCAGTTAAGAATACGCGACCTGCGTGAGGATTCTGACCTGACGCAAAAGGAAATCGCGGACCATCTTCTGTGCGATCAATCGCTGTATTCCAAGTATGAACGGGGGGAACGCGCCCTGCCGCTGGATCTGGCCGTCAAACTCGCGCTGTATTACAACACCAGCGTCGATTACCTTGTCGGCCTGACCAGCAGGAGAGGTCCCTACCCGAGGTGAGCGATCCCGGCGCTGTCCTGAAAATTTTCCAGGGCGGCGCTTTTTGTTGAGGTGTAAAAACGCCCTTTCCCTACTCGCTTAAAGTTCAAGAAATCCCACAGAAGGTCTCGTTCAGAAAGCCGTTTGTGGGATTTCTTTGCTTCGATTTTGGGGAATTTCGGTTTTTACTGTCCCTTGCCTCATTATATAACATATAACAAATTTGCCTTGACATATCCGAAATGAAACTCCGTCTGCCGCGGCACAATAAAAAAACCTGTTTTCTTATGGCACATTCCAGTCCCCTTTTCGTCTAAGAGGATGAAAGGGGGAGCGCCTATGGATAAGAAGCTACTGTCTCTTTACAGCTTTGCCCATTTTTGGGTGGACCTGAGCTGTGCGCTGCTGGTATTCCGCAGTCTCTCCGGCGGGACGGATTTCGCACTGTGCCTGCTGCTGTACAACTTCTGCGCCTTCGCCCTGCAAATGCCTTTCGGCGTGCTGGCGGACCGGCTGGACCGGAACGGGGCCGTGGCCGCCCTTGGCTGCGGCCTGACGGCGGCGGCCTGCCTGGTCCCGGCAGCCGTCCCGGTAGCTGTCACAGCAGGGGTGGGAAACGCTCTCTTCCACCTGGGCGGCGGTATCGACGTGCTGAACAAAAGCCGGAACCGGGCCTGGGCGCTGGGCGTGTTCGTCTCGCCGGGGGCGCTGGGACTGTACCTGGGGACCCTGTGGGGCAAGGGGGACGCGCCGGGGACCTGGGCGGCGCCGGTAATCCTGCTGGCACTGGGCGCGGGGATTTTGCGGCTGTGCCGCCGGATCTTCGGCTCCCTGCGCTCAGGGAACGCGCCGGCGGAGCTGGCCGCGCCTTACGAGTATGGGATACTGCCGCCGCTGTTCCTGGTGGTGGCGCTGCGGTCCTATATGGGCATGAACCAATCCTTCGCCTGGAAGGGAGAGGGCTGGTGGGCATCCTTCCTGACGCTGGCCCTGGTCCTGGGCAAGGCGGCGGGCGGCTTCGCCGTGGACCGCCTGGGGGCGCGGAAGGCGTCCGCCGGGAGCCTGGGGCTGGCGGCGGCGCTGTATCTGGTCTCGGCCCTGCCCCTACCGGGGACGCTGGCGGTGTTCCTGTTCAACATGACCATGCCGGTGACGCTGTGGGCGGCGGCGCGGGCCGTGCCGGGGGCCAAGGGCTTTTCCTTCGGGCTGCTGACCTTCGCGCTGTTCCTGGGGGCTCTGCCGTCCTTCCTGGGATGGCCCAGCCTGCTGGCGGGGCCGGGGAGCTATGCGGCGATGGCGGTGCTCAGTCTGGTCCTGCTGTGGATTCCGCTGCGGAAGGAGGTGGCCGAGTGCTGACGGCGCTGGCAGTGTCGCTGTTGCTGACACTGGTTTTTGAGGAGGGCTTCGCGCTGGCGTGGGGCCTCCGGGGAAAGCGGGAGCTGGGGCTGGTGGCGCTGGTGAACTGCCTGACCAATCCAGCCGTGGTGCTGCTGCACTATACGGCGGTTACGCTGTGGCAGTGGAACGACATCCCGGTGACGCTGGTCCTGGAGGCTGCGGCGGTAATCGTGGAGTGGCGGTGCTACCGCGCCTGCTCGGAGCAGGTGAAGAAGCCCTTTGTATTCGCCCTGCTTGCGAATCTGTTTTCCTATGGCGCGGGATGCATGATCAATTTATCCTGCATTTTCTTATGGCGCTGGCTGCGTGGCCAGACAATTATCAATTGGAGGGCTTTCAAATGAAAAGGCATTTGACCCTGGCGCTGGTTTTTCTGTCGGTCCCTGCCCTGATGGGGGCGGCGCAGGCGGATGTAATCGCCGGACCGGCGGTGGCCGTACTCTGCACCGTGCGGTTCCTGCCCTGGATTCTGGTCGGGGCCGTGGTGGGCGTCACGGTGTTCCTGCTGCGGAAATTCTGGAAAAAGAAGAAATGAGGTACCGTCGATGAAACGCTTATTGACTTGCGCACTGGCCCTGGCCATGCTGCTGCCCCTGACTGCGCCTGCTTACGCGGACGTCATGTGGGAACCGAACGACAACAGCTTTTATTACAGGCATCAGTACCAGTGCGAGTATGAAAACCGGAGCTACTACGCCAACGGCAGGGAGGGCTTCGTCACTCTCTGGGACGCGCCTGATGGCAGTCTTGTCCGCTCGCAGTTTGAAAACGGTGAAACGCTGTGGGTTTATTTCATCTATGAAGACAACTGGGCGCTGACAGCCTACTGGGTGGATGGCAGGGAAACCTCCGGCTGGGTCCCCATGTCGGACCTGGAGCGGGTGTATGACTTCATCTGTTTTGAAGAGGAGTACGCGGACCGGATCGCGCCTTATAACGGCGAGTTCGCAGATTTCGACGGGGACGTGGAGGCGGTCAACTTCTATGCGTACCCCGGCGCGCCAGCAGTCAGCCAGAGCTTTGATCTCGCAGAGATGTCCAAGCATGGGGGCAGCATCCTGGACAACTTGACCGGAACGGCGGAGGCCCCCAGCTATATCAGCAGCATCTTCGTAGACGAGGATGGCCGCACCTGGGGATATGTCAATTACATGTACGGCCATCTGAACAGCTGGTTCTGCCTGGACGAGCCGGACGGCACGGATTTTCCCGTCCGGGAGGTTGACGCGCCCAGCCTGACCCCAGCCCGGACGCCCACGCTGCCCGCCGCAGGGTACGCGCCCTATATCCTGGTGGCGGCGGTGGTGGCCGTCACCGCCGGACTGCTGGCATTCTTCTATGGGAAGAGACGGAAGAAAACGACAGATTAAAACTCTTGCAGGTTCCCGCGCTTTCGGTTACAATGGAAGGGAATTTCCAACCGAGGTGACAAGCCGTGAAAAAGGAGTACAGGCCCTTGGGTCTTTATATCCATATCCCATTCTGCAAGAGCAAGTGCATTTACTGCGACTTCTATTCTCTGCCCGACTCCGGGGCGCAGATGGACCGCTACGTGTCCGCCCTGTGCCGCCAGCTGAAGGAGATCGCCCAGCGAACCAGCGCCCACGAGGTGGACACTGTGTATTTTGGCGGCGGAACGCCGTCCTTCCTGGGCGCGGAGCGGCTGCGGCAGATCATGAAAACTGTCCGGAAGCATTACCGCGTCGCGAAACACGCGGAGGTCACTCTGGAGGCCAACCCGGACAGCGCAGGAAGCTGGAAGACCCTTCGCGCCCTGCGGCGGGCCGGGTTCAACCGCATTTCTCTGGGGGTGCAGTCCGCTGACGACGGGCAGCTGAAGGCCTTGGGGAGGCCCCACACCTTCGCTGAGGCGGAGGCGGCGGTCGCCGCCGCCAGGAGGGCGAAAATCAGAAACATTTCCCTGGATCTGATCTACGGCCTGCCGGGGCAGACGATGGAGAGCTGGCGGGAGACGCTGGAGAAAGCCGCCGCCCTGGAGCCGGAGCACCTGAGCTGCTACGGGCTGAAGGTGGAGGAGGGCACGCCCCTGTGGGACATGCAGGGGGATATGGACCTGCCGGACGACGACCTGCAGGCGGACATGTACCTGTGGACCGTGGAGCGTCTGGAGCAGCTGGGATACCGGCAGTATGAAATTTCCAACTTTGCCAGACCGGAGTTCATGTCCCGGCATAATCTGAAATACTGGACCCTGGGGGAGTACGCGGGCTTCGGGCCCGGGGCGCACTCGGACCTGGGGGGCGTGCGGTACGCTTATGTAAGGGACTTGAACGCTTACTGCCAGGGCGTGGAGACAGAGGGGGATATTCTTGCGGAAAATGACCGCATCCCCGACAGGGACCGGGACATCGAATACCTCATGCTGGGTCTCCGGATTACAAAGGGAATCTCCCGGCAGGAGTTCGAGTACCGGTTCCGGCTGCCCTTCGGCCCGGTCCAGGCGGTGCTGGAGAAATTCAGCGGGAGCGGTCATGCGGTCCTGTGGGGCGGACGCTGGCGGCTGACGCCGGAGGGGTTTCTGGTATCCAACCAGATCATCGGCCTTTGTCTGGAGGCCCTGGCGGGGGAGAAGCTGCGGCGGGAGGAGGCCGCCGCAAGGCATGATTACCGGGTGTGCTGAGCGCGCCCGGTTTTTTGCCGCGCTCCCGGGGTGGGGCGCGAAGCGCGGAGATCCACGCTGCGGCGCACTGGCCAGGCGGCAAAAGAGACTGCGCAGGGCCATTCCGCCGTATTTTATCACTTGTGCCTGGAGATCTCCCTGAAAAAGTTAAAACATTGTGGGAATCGCGGGTTGAAATCCGTCAATTCATGGTATACAATAAGCGGGTTGCAAAATAATCCATTCTCTCTGAGGAAAGAGGTTTTATATTTGAGAAACGAGAAGCTGAGAAACGTAGCCATCATCGCCCACGTCGACCACGGCAAGACCACCCTGGTGGACGAGATGCTCAAGCAGGGCGGCGTCTACCGCGAGAACCAGGAGGTTGTGGACCGGGTCATGGACTCCGGCGACCTGGAGCGGGAGCGCGGCATCACCATCCTGGCCAAGAATACCGCCATCCAGTACGGCGATGTGAAAATTAACATTGTCGATACTCCCGGCCACGCCGACTTCGGCGGCGAGGTGGAGCGCATTCTGAAAATGGTCAACGGCGTCATCCTGCTGGTGGACGCCGCGGAGGGCCCCATGCCCCAGACCCGGTTTGTGCTGAGCAAGGCCCTGGAGCTGGGCCACCGGGTCATTGTGGTGGTCAACAAGATTGACCGCCCCGACCAGCGCATTTATGAGGTCATCAACGAGTGCGGCGACCTGCTCATCGACCTGGACGCCACTGACGAGCAGCTTGACAGCCCCATGCTCTTCTGCTCCGCCCGGAAGGGCATCTGCTCCTACCACCCCGAGGACCTGGGAACGGATCTGAAGCCTCTTTTTGAGACCATCGTCAACTACATCCCCGCTCCGGAGGCGGACGCCGCCGCCCCCTTCCAGATGCTGGTCAGCTCCATCGACTACAACGAGTTCGTGGGCCGCATCGCCATCGGACGCATCGAACGGGGAACCATCAGGCAGAACCAGGAAATCGCGGTGTGCAACTACCACGACGGGGGCGCCCCCGCCAAAAAGGCCAAGGCCGTCAGCATCTACGAGTTCGATGGCCTGGGCAAGAAGACTGTCACCGAGTCCTCCGCGGGGAACATCATCGCCATGAGCGGCATCGGCGATATCACCATCGGCGACACGGTCTGCGCCGCCGCAAGCCCCGAGCCCCTGCCCTTTGTGAAGATTTCCGCCCCCACCATGGAGATGACCTTCTCCATCAACGATTCCCCCTTCTGCGGCCGGGAGGGCAAGTATGTCACCTCCCGCCAGCTGCGGGACCGTCTGTTCCGGGAAACGCTGAAGGACGTGTCCCTGCGTGTGTCGGAGATCGAGGGGGCCATGGACGCCTTCAACGTGGCCGGACGGGGAGAGATGCATCTCAGCATCCTCATCGAGACCATGCGCCGGGAGGGCTACGAATTCCAGGTCTCCCCGCCCCGCGTGCTCTACCAGGAGATGGACGGGCAGAAGTGCGAGCCTATCGAGCGTCTGGTGGCTGATGTGCCCCAGGACAGCGTGGGCGCGGTCATTGAGAAGCTGGGCTCCCGGAAGGGCGACCTGGTGGAGATGACCCCTGTGGGCGACCGGATGAAGCTGGAATTCCTGGTCCCGGCGAGGGGGCTCTTCGGCTACCGCAACGAATTCCTGACCGATACCCGGGGCGAGGGCATCATGGCCTCCGTCTTCGACAGCTACGCCCCCTACAAGGGCGACCTGAGCCGCCGCAGCACCGGCAGCCTCATCGCCTTTGAGACCGGCGAGTCCATCACCTACGGCCTTTTCAACGCCCAGGAGCGGGGCGCGCTGTTCATCGGCGCAGGCGTCCAGGTGTACGGCGGCATGGTGGTGGGCGTCAGCCCCAAGCAGGAGGACATCACCGTCAACGTCTGCAAGAAGAAGCAGCTGACCAATATGCGGGCCAGCGGGTCCGACGAGGCCCTGCGGCTGGTGCCCTGCCGGAACCTGAGCCTGGAGCAGTGCCTGGAGTTCCTGGCGGACGACGAGCTGCTGGAGGTCACCCCCAAGAACCTGCGCATCCGCAAGCGCATCCTGGACCACGAGAAGCGCATGAAGGCCCTCAAGGGCGGGAAGAAATAAACCATTCAGGTACTGTGGAGCTGGAGACGGCGTGTCTCCGGCTCCGCCGCTTCCGGCAGGAAGATCAGGAGAGCTGTCTGCGCAATTGGGCCGCGGACGAGGCGGTGTACCAGCATATCTCCCGAATGCCGATGACGCCCGGAGAGCCGGAGGATTTTCTGGCCGGGGCGGACGGCGCCTACGCCAGTCCCGCGACCTACTATTGGGCGATTGAGCAAAGGGATACGCAAAACGTGATCGGTGAAATTTTTGTGGATGATTTTTCGGAGCGCAACGGCTGGTGCGAGGTGGATTACAAGCTGGGGACGGCATATTGGGGCAGAGGATATGCGGCGGAGGCGCTGGGGGCGGCTGCCGCGTACCTCCTTGAGCAGGTGGGCTTTCACCGGGTACAGGCCAAGTGCTCTGTCCGCAACGCGGCTTCGGAGCGGGTCATGCAGAAGGCCGGAATGGACCGGGAGGGGATTCTCCGGGAGTTTTTCCGGCGCAAGGACGGGACCGGCTATGACGACGTAGTCATATACGCAAGGTGTGCGGGGCAAGGCGGCTCCCGCGCCTGTTTGCCGTGAATTGGGAATCCTGCCATACAGAGACGCTTTGAAGAAGGGCCGGAGGCGCAGCCTCCGGCCCTTGCCGCATATATTGCTTCCGACCTGGCCTGTCTATTCGCTTTGACCGCCGGGGAACATCCTTTCATGACATCTCCGGGCGCTTCCTGTGATTGCCATATCAAAAGTATCCTTACCGCCGGATGGGAAAACCGGTTCCTTGTTCAAATTTCTCCGCCACGGACCGCAGACACTCCACAATGGGCAGGTGCTGGGGGCAGGCCTGTTCGCACTGCCTGCAGCCAATGCACTCGCTGGCCTTGCCGTGGGTCAGGGCGGTGTTGTTGTAGTACACATTCTGACTGGAGAAGCCGCCGGTGGCGCGGGCCGCGCTGTTCAGCAGGGCGAAGTACTGGGGGATGGCAATATTTTTCGGACAGCCATGGGTGCAGTAGGCGCAGCCGGTACATGGGACGGCGGTATTGGCCTCGATGATTTTCCGCGCCTCATTGAGCGCGGCGGTCTCCCGCTCCGTCAGCGGCTGGAGGTTCTGGAACACCTTGCAGTTGTCCAGAAGCTGCTCCATGCTGTTCATGCCGGAGAGAACCCGGGCCACCCCCTCCTGGCTGGCGGCGAACCGCAGGGCCCAGGAAGCGTTGGAGGCTTGAGGGGCGATGGCCTTCAGCAATCTCTCCGCCTCCTCCGGGAGCTTTACCAGGGCGCCGCCCTTGCAGGGCTCCATGACGAAGACGGGCTTTCCGTACCTCCGGGCCGTCTCCAGGCACCGGCGGGACTGGACATTCGGCTGCTCCCAGTCGGCATAGTTGATTTGCAGCTGGACAAAGTCCAGGTCCCCGCCGTATTGAGGAGCCTCTGATTTAATTAGCTATAGTCAAGGCAGGAAAAACGTGGTAAAATGTAGAGAAGAAACAGCGGGGTGGAGGAAACATGAAACAGCAGACAT
>JAAWQM010000088.1 GCA_022800525.1 Oscillospiraceae bacterium | reverse complement strand
TTTTCTGGATGTTCGATTTTGTCACAAAGGAAAGAATTTAGGGTAACTGCACAATAAAATGTTGTTTTCAGTCTTGTCCTTTATCGGTAACGTCCTTAGGGACATTTAGCAATTCTGGTATTTTGAGAGGTATTTATAGCCTTGATTTATTCAAAGCCGCCGCTGATAGACAGGGTAATGAGTTTATAGAAACGGCTTTACATTTTCTGCAATGGCAGAATGTCCGCTTGCATCGGCAATCAAATAATGGCATGCAATCCCATTGGAAAAATAGATATTCTTTACAAATCGACGGCTTCCTCCACAGTATCCAGGGGTGAAGTCAAACGGCTATACGCTTCACGGCCCCCTCTGCCGAGCCCGGACCGGCGCCGCAATCATCCCCGCCCGGCTACCCGGCTGATTTCCGGCGTCCGGAAAGAAAGCTGAAAAAAGTCCCCCATGGGGGGATTTTACACTTGCATTTTGTCCGCAGTTTTGTTATGATGAAGATACTGTATTGTGAAAAAAGCAACAATACGACCACAGCCCGATTTTCTATTTGAGAGAAAGGAGCAAAGGAAACACAAAACCCTTGTGTTTTCCGACATTCCGACTATGAAACTGATCACTGTCGAGCAAATGGAAGCCGCTACCGAACGGCTGCTGGAAAATGGCCGCCAGGTGGGCGCGGACTCCTGGCAGCAGCGCGTCAAGAACCAGACCCCTCACTGTAAATTCGGTGAGGAGGGCGTCTGTTGCCGCATCTGCTCCATGGGTCCCTGCCGCGTGACCCCCAAGGCCCCCAGAGGTATCTGCGGCTGTGACGTCCATGGCATCGTAGGGCGCAACTACCTGCGCTTTACCGCCGGCGGCGCGGCCACCCACTCCGACCACGGCCGCAGCATCTGCCACACCCTGTACCAGGCCAAAGAGGGCGGCAACTACACCGTCAAGGACCCCGAGAAGCTCAAGCGCATCGCCGGAGAGTGGGGGATCGCCACTGATAACAGGGACATCTATGACGTGGCCCACGAGGTCGCCGAGACTGCCCTCATGGAGTACGGCAAGCCCTTCGGCATCCAGCGCTTCCTCAAGCGCGCCCCCGAGCATACCCAGAAGCTGTGGCATGACGCGGGCATCGAGCCCCGGGCCATCGACCGCGAGGTCTCCCAGTCCCTGCACATGACCCACATGGGCTGCTCCTCCCTGCCGGAGGCGCTGATCCGCCAGTCCCTGCGGGCCGGGCTCAGCGACGGCTGGGGCGGTTCCATGTGCGGCACCGAGTTCTCCGACGTCCTTTTCGGCACCCCCAAGCCCGTTGACACCACCGCCAACCTGGGCGTCATGGACAAGGACATGGTCAACATCGTCGTCCACGGCCACGATCCCTCCCTGTCTGAGATGATCGTCTTCTACGCCCAGGACCCCGAGATGGTGGCTCTCGCCAAGGAGCAGGGCGCGAAGGGCATCAACATCTGCGGCGTGTGCTGCACCGCCAACGAAGTGGCCATGCGCCACGGCATCCCTATGGCCGGCAACTTCCTCCAGCAGGAGAACGTAGTTCTCACCGGAGCCTGCGAGGCCATTGTGGTGGACGTCCAGTGCATTTTCCCCGCCCTGGGCCCCCTCTCGAAGTGCTTCCACACCAAGTTCGTCACCACCTCCGAAATCGCCCGGATGCCGGACAGCGAGTTCATTCACTTCAGTGAGGAGACCGCCGGTGAGAACGCCAAGGCCATCGTCCGTATGGCTGTCGAAAACTTCAAGAACCGCAATCAGGACCTGATCCATATTCCCGATCTGAAGACCAACGCCACCGTGGGCTACTCTGTCGAGGCCATCAAGAAGTGCCTGGACGGCGTGACCAACACCCAGGTGGACGTGACCGGCACCACCAAACCGCTGATTGAGTGCGTCAAGTCCGGCGTGCTGCGGGGCGCGATCGCATTCGTCGGCTGCAACAACCCCAAGGTCCGTCCCGACACCGCTCACATTGAGCTGATGAAGAAGATGCTGGCCAACGACATCATCCTGGTGGTGTCCGGCTGCGCCGCCCAGGCCGCCGCCAAGGCCGGCCTGATGGACAAGGAAGCCAAGGAGCTGTGCGGCGACGGTCTCAAGCGCGTGTGCGAGCTGGTGGACATCCCGCCTGTGCTGCATATGGGCTCCTGCGTGGACATCTCCCGTATGATGATCCTGGCAAGCGACATCGCCAAGGATTCCGGCTGGAACATCTCCCAGATTCCGCTGGTGGGCTGCGCCCCCGAGTGGATGAGCGAGAAGGCCGTCTCCATCGGCAACTACGTCGTGGCTACCGGCATCGATACCTACCTGGGCGTCGATCCCTACACCAAGGGTTCCACCGAGATCACTGAGCTGCTCCAGGGCGAGCACGGCGTGAAGGATTGGGTTGAGGCCAAGTATACCGTCGAGCTGGACATCAACAAGCTGGGTGATACCATGATCGAGGCCATTGAGGCCAAGCGCGCTGCGCTGGGCATCTGATAACTGTCCTACATACCTCAGTTCCGCGTGCAGGGGCGTACATTGTGCGCTTGCCGTCAGCGCGGAGTGTACCGGCAGAACGGGTGCACAGTGTGCGCCCCCGCCAAAGGATTTTTGTATTTCCAGGAGGGACTCCCGCATGAAAGTCGCCATCACCGGCAAGGGCGGGGTGGGCAAGACCACCTTCGCCTCCACCCTCTGCCGCCTCTACGCCCAGGAGGGCCGCACTGTTTTGGCCGCCGACGTGGACCCGGACGCCAACCTGGGGCTGGCGCTGGGCCTGACAGAGGAGGAGGTCAACGCCATCGTCCCCGTCTCCAAGATGAAGGAGCTGGCCAAGGAGCGCACCGCCGCCAACGAGTCCAACACCTTCTACAAGCTCAACCCCGAGGTCTCCGACCTGCCTGACAAGCTGTCCAAGGACGTCAACGGCGTGAAACTGCTGGTCATGGGCACCGTGGACACCGGCGGCAGCGGCTGCGTGTGCCCGGAGCATGTGATGCTCAAGGCTATCCTGTCGAAGCTGGTCTTCCGCAAGGACGACGTGGTGGTCATGGACATGGAGGCCGGACTGGAGCACCTGGGCCGGGGCACCGCGTCCATGATGGACCAGTTCATCGTGGTCATCGAACCCGGCGCGCGGAGCATCCAGACCTATTCCCGCATCAAGGAGCTGGCGGCGGATATCGGCGTCCACCGGGTGCGGGTGGTGGCAAACAAGGTGCGGGATGAACGGGACGAGGCGTTTCTGCGCCAGCGCATCCCGGCGGAGGACCTGCTGGGGTTCATCCACTACAACGCCGGTGTCATTGAGGCCGACCGCAACGGGCAGTCCCCCTTTGACTACAGCGACAAGGCCGTGGAGGAAATCCGGGCCATCAAGGCAAGGATGGACTCAGAAAAATAAACATGAGAGCAAAACGAAGTTTTGCGGTAAAAAGTTCTTTTTGATACTTTTTCTTTCAAGAAAAAGTATGTACGCCAAAAGAGACTAGTATCGTGAGGAGTGTTAATATAACGTGAAAACATTATTTGAACGCGTTTTCTCCGGCAACGACGAGATGTACGCCAAGGCCGTCCAGGCCGTGGATGAGGCGCTGGCCAAGCTGGGCCCCAACGCCCCTGCCACCTTCGGCGACACCGCCTACTCCCTGCCCTGCCTCTACGCCCTGACCGGCAAGAAGGTCGCCACCGTCGGCGAGGCCAAGGAGGCCCTGGAGACCACCATCAAGGACTTCATGACCCGCAACAACCGCACCAAGGACATCTTCACCTCCGGCGTGGCCACCGCCCTGTCCGCTGAGATGATCGAGCTGATGAAGTACGCCCAGGCCGGCGGTTCCCCCTATCAGGACCCTGTCATGGGCCACTTCACCGACGCCCAGGTCCGTGAGCTGGGCGTGCCCCTGGTCACCCGCGACATCCCCGGCGTTGCCGTCATCATCGGGTCCGCCCCCACCGCTGAGGAGGGCGCGAATCTGGTCAAGGAGTACCAGTCCCAGGGTATTTTTGTCACCCTGGTGGGCGGCATCATCGACCAGTGCGTGGAGCAGGGCGTGAAGATCGGCTTCGGTTTCCGCAACGTCGCCCTGGGCTACGATCTCAGCAGCGTGGCCCATGTGGTCAGCGTTGCCCTCCGCGCGGCCATCATCTTCGGTTCCACTGAGGCTGGCAACTATGAGGCCATGTGGCGTTACACCATGAACCGCGTGTTTGCCTTTGTCAACGCCTTCGCCCCCGTGGACGACATGACCGTCGCCTGCGGCGCGGGCGCCATTCAGTTGGGCTTCCCCGTTGTCACCAACGACACCGAGGAAAACAACATGTTCCGCATTCCCAAGAGCATCGTTATCCAGCCCGACGTCAGCAAGTTCAACGCCACGAGCCTGGAAGCCCGCGACATCAAGATCAAGATCACCAAGATCGACATCCCCGTGGCCTTCTCCTCCGCCTTCGAGGGCGAGATTGTTCGCCGGGGCGATATGCAGGTGGAGTTCGACGGCTCCCGCAAGACTGGCCTGGAGCTGGTCCGCGCCAAGGAGCTGAGCGAGGTGGAGGATCACCGCTTCACCCTCATCGGGCCTGACTTTGACGCCTTTGAGGTTGGCAGCAAGGTGGACTTCTGCATGGTGGCCGACGTGGCCGGCAAGAACATGAACAGCGACTTTGAGTCCGTGTTCGAGCGGAAGTTCCACGCCTACATCAACTGCATGGAGGGCGTCATGCACACCGGCCAGCGCGACGTGATCCGGGTGCGTATCAGCAAGGCCGCCTTCGAGGCCGGCGTCCGCGCCAAGGACTTCGCCGAGGTGCTCTACGCCAAGCTGAAGAGCGATTATGACGCCGTCATCGACAAGTGCGAGGTCACCATCATCACCGACCCCGCCGAGTGCAAGAAGTTCCGCCACGAGGTTGCCATCCCCGCCTACGACAAGCGTGACGAGCGTCTGGGCAGCCTGACCGACGAGAACGTGGACCAGTTCTATACCTGCATCATGTGCCAGTCCTTCTCCCCCAGCCACGTGTGCATCGTCACCCCTGAGCGTCTGGGCCTGTGCGGCGCGGTGAGCTGGCTGGACGCCAAGGCCACCAACGAACTGGACCCCTCCGGTCCCTGCCAGATCGTGCCCAAGGAGCATATCATTGATGAGAACATCGGCCGCTGGGAAGAGGTCAACGAGGCTGTCAACAAGTACAGCCAGGGCGCTCTGGAGAGCGTCACCCTGTACTCCATCATGGAGGACCCCATGACCTCCTGCGGCTGCTTCGAGTGCATCTGCGGCATCGAGCCCTTCTCCAACGGCGTGGTTATCGTCAACCGTGAGCACGCGGGCATGACCCCCCTGGGCATGACCTTCTCCGAGATGGCCTCCATGACCGGCGGCGGTGTGCAGACCCCGGGCTTCATGGGCCACGGCAAGCATTTCATCGCCTCCAAGAAGTTCATGAAGGCGGAGGGCGGCCTGGGCCGCATCGTGTGGATGCCCAAGGCGCTGAAGGATCAGGTGGCCGAGAAGGTCAACCAGTCCGCCAAGGAGCTGTACGGCGTGGACAACTTCTGTGATATGATCGGCGACGAGACCATCACCGAGGACGCTGAGGCCCTGCTGAACTACCTGACGGAAAAGGGCCATCCCGTACTGGGCATGGACCCCCTGATGTAAGCAAACGATCTTATATGGAGCGGCGTGGCTTCGGCCACGCCGTTTTCATGGCCTGCTGGGCGGGAGATGAAAAATTTTGCGGGCATTGGGAAAAATCGCCATTGCCCCTTGAACACCCGCCGGAAATTTGGTACAATATTGCTATCTCAGGTTGTTCCGGCGGGGAGCCGCCGTCTTAAAATGAGAAGGAGGAGCAAATACCATGGATTATCAGAAGGAATACCAGAAGTGGCTGGACAGCGGCGCGCTGACCGCGGAGGAGCAGGCCGAGCTGGAGGCCATCAAGGGCGCTCCCAAGGAGATCGAGAGCCGGTTCTACGGCCCCCTGGAGTTCGGGACCGCCGGGCTGCGGGGCACCATGGCTATGGGCCTGCACCACATGAATATCTACGTGGTCCGCCACGCGACCCAGGGCTTTGCCAACGTCATCTGCGCCGAGGGAGAGAAGGCCAAGGAGCGGGGCGTGGCCATCGCCATGGACTGCCGCCTCCACGGTATGGAGTTTGCGAAGGCCGCCGCCGAGGTCTGCGCGGGCAACGGCATCAAGGTCCGCATCTTCGACGCGCTGCGGCCCACGCCGGAGCTGAGCTTCGCGGTACGGCATTACGGCTGTCAGGCGGGCATCAACGTCACCGCCAGCCACAACCCCAAGGAGTACAATGGCTACAAGGTCTACTGGGAGGACGGTGCGCAGCTTCCGCCCCAGCACGCTTCCGCCATTGCCAGGGAGCTGGAGAGGATTGACATTTTCACCGGCATCACCTCCATGCCCTATGACGAGGCGGTGGAGAAGGGCATGATTACCGTCATCGGCCAGGAGACGGACGAGGCGTTCCTGGGGGAGGTCATGGCAATGACCTGCGACGCGAACGCCATCCCCACCGTGGCGGACAGCTTCAAGCTGGTCTATACCCCCTTCCACGGCTGCGGGCACAAGCTGGTCCCCGAGGCCCTGAAGAGGGCGGGCGTGAAACATCTGCTGTGCGAGCCGGAGCAGATGAAAATCGACGGGAACTTCCCCACGGTCAAGTCCCCCAACCCGGAGAATCCGGAGGGCTTCTATCTGGCGGTGGAGCTGGCCCGGAAGAACGACGTGGATTTCATCCTGGGCACCGACCCGGACAGCGACCGGGTGGGCATCATGGTCCGGGACAAGGACGGCGAGTACAAGGTCATGACCGGCAACCAGACCGGCGTG
>JAAWQM010000087.1 GCA_022800525.1 Oscillospiraceae bacterium | reverse complement strand
TATGATGCTGCGGCGGTACGAGAGCCTGAATACCATGACGGAGTTCTTCTCCGAGCATATTTCCGCCGCCAAGCATGTCAAGGCCCAGGCCATGGAGGATCTGGAAACGGAGGAGGGACTGCGGGCCATCGACGAGCGGTACCGGGCGGACGTCTATTACGCCTTTATGGAAGTTTTGCAGGTGTTCTCCAATACGCTGTATACCTCCATCGGCAGCATCGTCATTGCTCTGTTCGGTTCCGGTATGATCCGCAAGGGACAGATGCCAGACACGGGCATCCCAGACACGGGCATCAATGACTTTACCACCTATAAGGGCAGGGTGGACCAGTACCAGGCGGAGGTTCTGACCCATTACCAGACCCTCAAGGGTACCCAAGGCGCGATGCAGTACGTGGGCGTTCTCCTGGACGGCCCGGAGGAGGACCCGGACGCCGGGTACGACCTGCCGGAAGGCCAGACGGAACAGGACATCATACTGGACCGGGTGAGCTTCGGGTATGTTCCCCAGCAGCCGGTACTCCATGACCTGAGCCTTACCATCCCCGCCGGGAAGACCACCGCCATTATTGGAAACAACGGCTGCGGCAAGTCCACCCTGCTCAAGCTGCTCCAGGGCGTCTATCCGCCGGACAGCGGCCGGGTATGGCTGGGGAAATCCGCTGTGGATGAGGTGAAGCTGGTGCAGCTGCGCCGCCGGTTCGGCTGCGTCCTCCAGCATAACCCCTTGTTCTCCGGCTCCGTCCGTGATAACATAGCCTATGGCGAGACGGAGGCGGTTTCGGATGAAGCCATCGCCGGGGCCGCAAGGCTGGCGGACGCAGACAGCTTTATCCGCCAGCTGCCCCAGGGGTATGATTCCGATGTGGGCATGGGCGGATCTCTGCTCTCCGGCGGGCAGCGGCAGCGGGTGGCTATCGCCCGGACGCTGCTGTCCGACCCGGATTACCTGCTGATGGACGAGGCCGGGGCCAGTCTGGATCACAAGAGCGACATGACCATCTTCCGCACTGTCCGGGAGCATATGAAGGGCAGGACCATCGTGGTGGTGGCCCACGATATGCGCTCGGTCATGGAAGCGGATCATATCATCGTTCTGAACAGCGGGTCCCTGGAGGCGGCGGGCGCCCATGAGGAGCTGCTGAAAACCAGTCCTACTTATCGTACCTATCTGGAGCTCCAGGGCTGCGCCCTGGCAGGAGAGGAGGCCAGCCGATGAAACGCTTTACCATCATTTTTTCCATCCTGCTGGCGCTGGGCTTTGGCGGTGTGCTGGCCTATGTGGCGGCATCGCCGGAGTTTGTCCCGCCCTCCCAGTTTATCGGCGAGGGGGAGGACCCCGACGCCCCCATCTGGGATATGACCATGGATGAGGTTCTGGCCGAAATTGCGGCCCAGGGGCTCATTGATGACCCGTCTACCGCCATCTCCCTAGCCAACGACGGCCTGTGTACCGATGCCCGTAAGATCAGCGGCGCGGAATTCTACTGGTGGGATCTGGACAACCTACAGGAAGGCAGCCAAGAGGAGACTGCCTACAAGAGCCTAAAGGCGGAGGGATTTATTGACCTCTACGGCAACGGACATATCATGAATCCTGTCTCCAACGGCCCCTTCGCACTGCTGCTGGACTACTATGAGGGCAACACCAGTACGCTGGAGGAGGCGTTCCGGGCTGTGGGGCAGTCCAAGTAAAAACAGGGAGGGATCGATGATGGCGGAGATGAAAGTCCTGCTGGTGGACAGCGACCAGAAGCTGCGGGGCGAACTAGCCGTTATGCTGCACGCCTTCCAGAGTTTCCGGATAGCCGGGACCGTACAGACCACGGAGGAGGCTGTCGAATATATCCAGTCCCATGATGTGGACGTTATCTTTGTCAACCACCAGCCCGCCGACCCCCGCGTTACCAGCGGCGGGGAGCATCTGGCCGCCGTCCTGGGGCAGAGCTGCCCCCATATCCAGGTGGTGATCTATTCCAATACGGCGGAATGGGCGTACAACGCCTACCGTTGCCAGTGCGCCGGGTATCTGCTGGTTCCCTTCGATCCCCTGGCATTCCAGTCGCTGGTTAACCGGCTGCGCTATGTGTTTGACCTTCAGCAGGCCAAGCGGGAGGTGTCCAACCGCAGCATCATGATCAAGACTCGTAGCGGCTATCAGCTTACCCGCCTCAGCGATATCCTCTTTATTGAACGATCCAACCGGAAAAACCGCATCGTCACCACCGACGGGCAGGAGATTTCCCTGCTGGGATACACCATGAATCAACTGGAGGAGATGCTGGAGGGCTGTGGGTTCTACCGCTGTTATCAATCCTTTATCGTCAATCTGTCCCAGGTGGCGGCTGTTCGGGCGAATAATGACGCAAAAATTTATACGATTCGCTTTAAAGACTATGAGGGAGAGATACTGCTCAGCCGGGAAAAATACGCCGAACTGGTGGCGCTTCTAAAGGGACGGTACGCGAGGATCAATATCTGACGCTTCTTCAGTCTTTTAGTGCATTTGAGAAAAAGTCAGGAAAAGCAGTGCAAACATGCTGCTTTGTCCTCTCCGCAGCAAGAAACAAGGCCCTGCAAGAAGATCTCAGATCTTCTTGCAGGGCCTATCCCAAAATAAATAGAAGTATGGTAAAATGCGGAATGAGGTGAGAGAAATGGGTGAGAAAAAGAGCACACAATCATGGACAATTCGGCTCTGGTTCAATTGGCCTGCGCGGTTATTACAAAACAAATACCGCTGAAATTGCAAAATATGCCGGCGTATCAACCGGAGCTCTGTATAGCTGTTTTGAAGATAAGCGACAAATCTTTATAGAGTCGTTTCATTAGCATCTCGATGCTATTTCATCCGCCCTATTGCAACAACTCACCAGTTTACCAGAGCAACCTGATTTGTCCACATTTATTGAAAAATGGATAGAGGTCTATATTGACCTATCTGCCAAATCTAATCACGCGCTTGTCCAGCTGCGATTAGTGATAGTAGATGATGAAGAAATTAACCATCACTTTTCTGCTCTTGAAAATACTTATTTCTCAAACATAGCTGACATATTCCTCTTTTGCTGGTGGTTTTGTGGTGACTTGTCATCCCACATCTTACCACTTCCTCTGAGGTTTGCCTTTGCTTATTTTTCAGATTTGCTCATTTAGGGCTTGTCAGAAAAACTGCCTTCCAAAACAGCGCCATGGGCAAGAAAACAATTGACAGATGCCCCAAACGCTTATATGATGATGGATAGTAAGATTTTGCAAAACAGGAGAAGCTATGAACGACTATTTCAATATCACCCTGGACGGGGACCGGCTCCGCGCCATCAGCAGCATCGGGCTGGCCCACCTGGGGGACGCGGTGTATGAGCTGCTGGTGCGCGCGTGGCTGTGCGCCCACGGCAAGGCCACCGGCAGGGGGCTCCACCGCGCCGCCGTGGAGCTGGTGCGGGCCCAGGCCCAGGCCCGGCGGGGGGAGCGCATCCTGCCCCTGCTGACGGAGGAGGAGCTGGCGGTCTACCGGCGGGGGCGCAACGCCCACGTCAACACCGTCCCCCACAGCGCCAGCCGGTCGGACTACCTGAAGGCCACCGCGCTGGAGTGTCTGTTCGGGTGGCTGTACCTGCGGGGCGAGCGGGAGCGGATCAACCGCCTGTTCGCCATCATGATGGAGGAGGATGACCATGCCGCTTGACGCTGTATGCCTGTCCGGCGTTGTGAAGGAGCTGCGGGAGGCCCTGACGGGCCTGCGCATCGAGAAGGTCCAGCAGCCCGCCAGGGACCAGGTGGTACTGTCCTTCCGGGGCGGGAAAAAATTGCTGTTGTGCGCCGGAGCCAGTCAGGCCCGGATTCACCTCACCGGCGTTTCCAGGGAGAACCCCGCCGCGCCGCCCATGTTCTGTATGCTGCTGCGCAAGCACCTGGGGGGCGGACGGCTGACCGCCGTGGAGCAGCCCGCCCTGGAGCGGGCGGTGATCCTGACGGTGGAGATTGTGGACGAGCTGGGGGAGCCGGGGGTCCGGAAGCTGGCCGCAGAGTGTATGGGGCGGTACTCCAACCTGATCCTGCTGGACGGCCAGGACCGCATTATCGACTGCCTGCGGCGGGTGGACATGGAGATGAGCGAGCGGCGGCAGGTGCTGCCAGGGCTGTTCTACCATCTGCCGCCCGCCCAGGAGAAGGCGGACCCGCTGTCGGTGGACGGGGCAGGGTTCCGCCGCCTGCTGGCGGGAGCCAATCCGGAGCGGGAGGCCAGCGCGTTCCTGCTGGACAGCTTCTTCGGCCTGTCGCCCCTGGTCTGCCGGGAAATCGCCCGGCAGGCGGGCGGGGAGTCCCTGGACGCGCCCGAAGCCTTGGAGGAGGCGTTTTTCATCTGGCAGGAGCGGGTGAAACGGGAGGACTTTCAGCCCTGGATGCTGGTCCGGGACGGCAAGCCGTCAGATTTCTCCTATCTGCCCATTGCCCAGTACGGGGAGAGCATGGAGGGGCAGGCGTGGGACGCCTTTTCGCCCATGCTGGACGCCTTCTACGAGACCCGGGAACAGCTTGAGCGGGTCCGGCAGCGGGGCGCAGACCTCCAGCGGGCGGCGTCCAGCGCCCGGGACCGGGCGAAGCGGAAGCTGGCCCTCCAGGAGAAGGAGTACGCCCAGACCCAGGACCGGGACCGCCTGCGGGTCTGCGGCGAGCTGATTACCGCCAACCTGTACCGCATGGAGCGGGGGAGCGGCGTGCTGCGGGCGGAGAACTACTATGAGGAGGGCTGTCCGGAGGTGGAGATTCCCCTGGATCCCCTGCTGACGCCCCAGCAGAACGCGGCGAAGTACTTCAAGCGCTACGCCAAGGCCAAAACGGCGGAGGAATATCTGACGGTGCAGATGGAGCTGGCCCGCCGGGAGCGGGACTGGCTGGAGAGCGTGCTGGACGAGCTGAGCCGGGCGGAGACGGAGCAGGATTTCAGCGACATCCGCCGGGAGCTGCGGGAGGCAGGGGTTCTCAAGGGCCCCGCGCCCGGTAAGAAGGAGCCGAAGCGGGGGCCCGCCCGGCCCAGGACGTTCCGCTCCAGCGGAGGGCTGCGGATTCTGGTGGGGCGGAGCAACACCCAGAACGACCATCTGGTCCGGGAGGCGTTCAAGTCGGACTACTGGTTCCATACCCAGCGGATTCACGGGTCCCATGTAATCCTCTGCGCGGAGGGCCGGGAGCCGGACGGGCGGGATCTGACCGAGGCCGCGCTGCTGGCGGCGTGGTTCTCCCAGGGGCGGGACGGGGGGCAGGTGGCGGTGGACTACACCCAGGTGAAAAACGTCCGCAAGCCCAACGGCGCACGGCCCGGGATGGTGGTCTATGACCCCTATCAGACGGCGTATGTTTCGCCGACGGAGCAGGCTGTGAAGGAACTGGAAGAAAAATAGGAGAGGGGTTCGCCCTCTCCTGTTTTGTATTTGTTTTCCCGCGCTGTCCACACAGGTGCGGCGGTCATCGGTTCTGCCAATCAGATAATCAACAGAAACGCGGTACAGGTCCGCAAGGACAACCAGCGTTTCTAAATCCGGGCGTGCGGTCTGCCGTTCTTGCTCTCATAATTTTTCTTAGCTGGACTGTGTTGATGGTAATGACGCCGCGCATTCCTGTTTTCACTCGGCCATAGAAGATGCTACAGCGCTCTATCCTCCCAGCAGAATCGCCATATGGGCCAGCGTGGAGCTGTCGTTCTGGAAAAGCTCGTCCCGGAGAGATGTCTGCCGCAGATTATTGTGAATCAAATTGCGGCTGGGTAATATCAACACGCGGAACAACTCCTCCTTGTCCCCCGGAGCGTCTTCACGGCAGCTCATGACCGCCATAAAACGGTAAAACGCATACAAATTGCAAAAGCTGACATAACTTTTCCACAGCTCCTCGCGGCTCTTGGTACGCGGCAGCGCCAGATAGTGGAAAAGCGATACCATCAGGTTTTCCATGAAGTAGAAATCCTTTCCAAATGTATCCTCAAACCGCTTCCGCGCCTCCAGATAGGGTTCAAACGGAATGGTTGTTCCCCCATCAGCTGTGTCAATCTTCAAATGCAGAGCGCCAATCACATCCTGCTGCACTTGATTCAGCGCCGAGTCGTTTCCGCGAAGCTGGAGAAGAATGCGGATGTTGTTTCCAAGGAACAGCGCAAGCGCCTGTCCGGTTTGTTCCAACAGTTCCCCACAGCCCGGAGTCTCCGGCAGAGCGTGCGCCTTTACCAGCCAGCGCGCCAGATCACCCTCTCCTTCCGCTAAATCATTCAGCGCCGTCCCCATCAAAAATATCCGCTGCGGCAGAGAAAAACGCCTGTCCTGCAACAGGTCTATACAGAATTCACGGATTGCCGGGAAATAGGGCGTCAATGCATCCGTATCCCTCTCAATCACCTGCTTGCGCTCCTGCTTTGGCAGCGGGTCGGACAGAAACGTGATACCCTCCGGCTGTTCCCACAAAAGCTGCAGCACTCCTTCGCAGGCAGGGGTCAGGGAGCGCTCCAGATAGCCGGACGCCAGCGGTACACACCGGCGCGGAAAGGTTTTGCATACATCGGGCAGCGCACCGTGGCCGCACTCCTTCTGGAGAAGGCACAGCCCGTCTCCATCCAACAGCGGACAGACACCGCCGCGCATATCAAATTCCCCATAGTGCGCTCCCTCCCTGCTGCCCGTCCGGATGCGGCGGACGCCCCTGCTCAGAATCTGAGACAATTCCTCAGAACCCGTCTGCCTCTTCATCGAGAGATAATCCTTTTTGCTGAACGAAATATTCCACCCCTTGCAGCAGCTGAAGCGGCAATCCGCCGCCAGACAGCGGAACTTGTCATAATACGAAGGGCGCAAATCGTTGTTGACCTCTACAGACCAATATTCTGCCATATATATAAATCGCCTTTCTGCGAAAGGCACCGACGAGGTAATGAAACGACGAGGTGCCATCGCGTAAAAATGTTGCTATACTTAACCACGGGAA
>JAAWQM010000018.1 GCA_022800525.1 Oscillospiraceae bacterium | reverse complement strand
CTGTCCACTCTGCGCCAGAGGGATCAGTTTGGGGGTCCACTTCTCCACATCCATGGGGTTGTGAATCCAGTAAATGTCCATCACGTCCGCATGGAGGCGTTCCTTGCTGCCGTCCAGCATCTCCTGCATGGCCTCCGGGGAATCGCTGGCAATCTGCGGGGTGAACTTGGTGGAGAGAATCACCCGCTCACGGGACACATCCTTGACAAAATTGCCCAGGATGCGCTCGGAGGTTCCCTCACCGTAGACGGCGGCGGTATCCCACAAGTTCAAGCCGCTTTCCAGCGCCTTGTCAAACACCGGACGCAGGTCATCCTCAAAGAGATGGTTTCCAAACACTTGGTCACCGCCAGCAGCGCCAGCGCCCCAGGACCATGCGCCAAGCGCAATTTTCGGCATTGTATTCATCAGAATTTCCTCCTGTCAGATTAGAGATTCTTTTTGAAGAAGGCTTCCAGCTTGTCAAAGGGAATCTTATCAAAGTTGTCGTAGAGGTCCACATGGTCCGCACTAGGGACGATCACCAATTCCTTCGGCTCCTGGGCAGCGGCATAGGCGTCCTCGGAGTAGTACCGGGAATGGGCGTTCTCGCCAGCGATCAGCAGAATGGGCCGGGGCGAAACCTCCTTGATGTTGTTCATCAGCGGGAAATTCCAGAAGGACACCGGCATGGTCGCTGTCCAGGAGGACACAAAGTTCACGGCGCGGGGATGACGGGCGCGCTTTGCGTAATACCGGAAGAAGGCGGCGAAAACAGGGTCAACGCCCTCCGGCAGTTCCTCCGGGACCTCCATGGCAGCGGTCAGCGGATTGCCCACTTCGTCAAAGCCAATTTCGTGGTTGCCCAGGGCATAGGTCCCGCTCTCTGCGTCCCGCCACCGCTGCTCACTGAAGTACTGCTTGATCTTCATGCGCTGTTCCTCGGTGTAATAGTCCATGTGGCCCCGGCTCATATCGCGGGACATATCGTACATGGAGAGGGTAGCCACCGCCTTGATCCGGGTGTCGGTTCCGGCGGCGGTTATGGCCATGCCGGACAGCCCGCAAATGCCTACCGCCCCAATCCGCTCCCGGTCCACGCAGTCCAGCAGGCCCACGCAGTCCACGGCGGCGCTGTAGTCCTCAGTGAAAATGTCCGGGGAAGCGGTGCTGCGGACCTCGCCGCCGCTCTCTCCGCCGAAGGACGGGTCAAAGGCCAGGGACACGAAGCCCATGGAGGCAAACTGCTGGGCGTAGAGGCCCGCCGCCTGCTCCTTCACCGCCCCGAAGGGACCGGCCACGATGATGGCGGCATTCTTCTTCGCTGCATAGCCTTCCGGCAGATAGAGGTGGCCTGCCAGCTCAATTCCGAAACGGTTCCTGAAGCGGACAGGCTTCATTTCAATACTGGGATAAATTTCAAATGTGCGCGTTTCCTCGTGTGTCATTGTCATATACTCCTTGCCTTAATCGTTTTTAAGAGGCGCGATAGCCTGCCTCCTCTTGAAATCTCAAAGTCCTGTTTGATAAACAGGTAATGGCTTTATGTGAACAATTGCATTATACAGATTGTGGACGCGGTTATCAAATACATATAAAACATATATAGATATACTTAAAAGGTATATAAAGATATGCGATACTGGCGCTGCCGCAAAGCGAATGAAAGCCACATCACAGAGACATTCCATCATCTGCAATGTGACTTTCATGGCGTTGTACTCTGAAGTTTCCCGGATGTGTATTACCCCGCAACGTTCCGAGGGCCTGCGAAGCGGCGGGGCCAGGGCAGAGCTCACCCCTCACTTGTCCGAAAAACCCCGGAGGACGCAAGTCCTCCGGGGTTGGCTTATAAGGGAAAGCGTTTCTTAGAATACGCCCTGCTCCATCATGGCCTCGGCGACCTTCTTGAAGCCGGCCAGGTTCGCGCCGGCTACCAGGTTGTAGCCCAGACCATACTCCTCAGCGGCTTCCACGGACACCTTGTGGATGTTCTTCATGATGCCCTTGAGGCGCTCATCCACTTCCTCGGCGGTCCAGACCAGACGCTCGCTGTTCTGGCTCATCTCCAGAGCGGAGACGGCCACGCCGCCGGCGTTGACGGCCTTGGAGGGAGCCACGATCATGTTCTTCTGCTCCATGAGGTAGAAGAGCGCGTCGTTGGTGGTGGGCATGTTGGCCACCTCGATGTAGTACTTCACGCCGTTGGCGACGATCTGCTTGGCGTGCTCCATATGAACGTCGTTCTGCATGGCGGAGGGCATGATGACGTCAGCCTTGACGCCCCAGGGCTTCTCGCCGGGATGGAACTCGCAGCCAAACTTGTCGGCGTAATCCTGGACCTTGTTGCGGCCGGAGTTGCGCATGGTGACCAGATAATCCACCTTCTCCTGAGAGGAGGACACGCCCTCGGGATCGTAGATGTAGCCGTCGGGGCCGGAGAGGGTGATGACCTTTGCGCCCAGGTGGTTGGCCTTCTTGCAGATGCCCCAGGTCACGTTGCCGAAGCCGGCGCAGGCGATGGTCTTGCCCTTGATGTCCTCGCCCTCGTGAGCCAGAACCTCCTGGAGATAGTACATCGCGCCGTAGCCGGTGGCCTCGGGACGGGTCAGGCTGCCGCCATAGGAGAAACCCTTGCCGGTAAGGACGCCGTTTTCGAAGACGCCCTTCAGGCGGCGGTACTGGCCGTACAGGTAGCCGATCTCGCGGCCGCCCACGCCCATGTCGCCGGCAGGAACATCGATGTCGGGCCCGATGTAGCGGTAGAGGGCGCTCATGAAACTCTGGCAGAAGCGCATGATCTCGGCGTCGGACTTCCCGGCGGGATCGAAGTCGGAGCCGCCCTTACCGCCGCCGATGGGCAGGCCAGTGAGGCTGTTCTTGAAGATCTGCTCAAAGCCCAGGAACTTGATGATGCCGGGGTACACGTTGGCCTGGAAGCGGATACCGCCCTTGTAGGGACCGATGGCGCCGTTGAACTGGCAGCGGTAGCCGATGTTTGTATGATAATTGCCGTTGTCGTCCATCCAAACCACACGGAAGGTAAACATCCGCTCGGGCTCCACGATGCGGTTGAGCAGGTCGGCCTTCTCATACTCAGGATGCTTGTCCACCATGGGGGCGATGGAGGTCAGGACTTCCTCCACGGTCTGTACGAACTCGGGTTCATTGCCGTGCTTCTTCTTTACATTTTCGATGACGCTTGCGACATAGGCATTCATAATTGGTAGTTTCCTCCTCAAATTTCCTTTGCAGAGCGGGCAGGATAACGCCCCGCCCCTAACTCCGTCTATTGTCATACTATCACTTTTGGAAGGAAAATACAACTAAATTCTTTGTGGAAACCCCTGCGCAAAATGTGGAAGTTTTGCCTTGGTTTTTGTGCAAAACGACTGCCCCCGCACTGCACGGACATTTCAACGCGGTGTGGGGACAATCGTGTTGGGCTCCGCCCAAACCCGCCAGGGACTCTGTCCCTGGACCCTGCCGCCCTTTAAAAAGGGCGGCCCTAAATTTTATATTTAACAAAGTGTGGCATAAATGACAGCCTTGATGGTATGCATCCGATTTTCCGCCTCATCGAAGACCACGGACTGCGCGGACTCGAACACCTCGTCTGTGACCTCCATTTCCGGCACGCTGAACTTCTCGGCAATTTCCGCGCCGATGGTGGTTTTGGTGTCGTGGAAGGATGGCAGGCAGTGCATGAAAATGGCGGAGGGCTTGGCGTTGGCCATAGCGGCGGCATTAACCTGATAGGGCCGCAGCAGCCGGATCCGCTCCGCCCACACCTCGTCCGGCTCGCCCATGGAGACCCAGATATCCGTGTAAATTATGTCAGCCGCCCTGGTCCCCTCCGCCACGTCCTCCGTGAGCGTAACGGAACCGCCGCTTTGAGCGGCCAGCGCCTTGGCCGTCTCCACCAGCTCAGCCGCGGGGAACAGCTCCTTGGGCGCACAGGCGGTGAAATGGAGGCCCATTTTCGCGCAGGCGATCATCAGGGAATTGCCCATATTGTTCCGGGCGTCGCCCATATAGGTGAAGCGCAGGCCCTTGAGCGTCCCGAACTTTTCCTCAATGGTCAGCAGGTCCGCCAGCATCTGTGTGGGATGGAACTGGTCCGTGAGGCCGTTCCACACAGGTACGCCGGCATATCTTGCCAGCTCCTCCACCAGCTCCTGGCTGAATCCCCGGTACTCAATGCCGTCATACATCCGGCCCAGCACCCGCGCGGTGTCGGCAATGGACTCCTTCTTGCCCATCTGGGAACTGCCGGGGTCCAGGTAGGTGACGCCCAGCCCCAGGTCATAGCCCGCCACCTCAAAGGAGCAGCGGGTCCGGGTGGAGGTCTTTTCAAACAGGAGGACAATGTTCTTGCCCTCCAGCCAGCGGTGAGGGGTCCCGGCTCGCTTCATGGACTTGAAATCCTTGGCGAGGTCCAAAAGGTATCTGATCTCCGCCGGAGAATAGTCCAGCAGCTTGAGAAAATGTTTTCCTCTGATATTGACAGGCATTTTTATTCCTTCTTTCTGTTCAAATCGGTGATTTCTCCAGCAAACGCTTCCCATACAGCCCCTTCCGGCAGCGCCTGGAACGCCAGCATTTTCCCGTTCGGGTGCGGGAAAGCGAGGGCACAGCTCCACAGCGCCATATCACCGCTGCCGCCGCCGTACCTGCCGTCGCCCAGCAGAGGCGTTCCGCGGCTGGCGAACTGGACCCTGATCTGGTGGGTGCGGCCCGTGTGGAGACGGACCCGGACCAGGGACGCCCCGTCCTTCTCCGCAAGGACCCGGTACTCCAAGCTGGCCTCCTTCACGCCGCCGCGTATCCGGCTGACCACAAAGCTCTTGTTTCGGGCCTTGTCGTGGAGCAGGAGGTCCCGGTAAGTCCCTTCCGCCGCCTCCGGGCGGCCCCGGACGATGCAGAGATACTCCTTCCGGAACGACTGCATGGCGGCGGACAGCGCCCCGGCGGCACGGCTGGTTTTTGCGTAAACCATCACGCCGCCCGCCTCCCGGTCCAGCCGGTGGACGGGAAAAATCTCACACCCCAGCTGTTCCCGCAGCAGGGCGGGCAGCGTCCCGCCGGGGCCGTCCTGGCTGAGGACGCCGGGCGGCTTGAGGCAGACAGCCAGGGATTTGTCCTGAAACAGGACCGGGATCATTTCATGACCTGGGCCATGATCTCCAGGCCCTTGTCGATTTCCTCCGTCGTGATGGACAGCGGCGGCAGCAGCCGCAGCGTGTCCTTCCCTGCGGTCAGGCACAGCAGGCCCGCAGCCATCAGCTTATCCTTCAGCTCCTTGTGGGTCATGCCCTGCACGCCCACGCCAATCATGAGGCCCATCCCCCGGATGCCGGAGACAATGGGGCTGGACAGGCTGGCAATGCCGTCACGGAGATACTGTCCTTTTTCCGTTACCTGGGCAAGGAACTCCGGCGTGAGGGTATCCATCACCACGTTGGCGGCGGCAGCGGCCATGGGGTTGCCGCCGAAGGTGCTGCCGTGGTCTCCGGCCTTGAGGACGGCACGGCATTTTTCGTTGGTCATGAAGCCGCCGAAGGGCAGCCCCCCGGCGATGCCCTTGGCGAAGGAAATCACGTCCGGCTGAATCCCGAACTGCTGGTAAGCGAACATGGAGCCCGTCCGGCCCACGCCGGTCTGCACCTCGTCCACCAGCAGCAGCCAGTCCCGCTCGGCGCACAGCTTCGCCACGGCCTGGACGTAGTCCTGATTCAGAGGATTCACGCCGCCCTCGCCCTGGATCAGCTCCATCATCACGCCGCAGACATCATCCCCGGCGGCGGCCATGAGGCTGTCCATGCTGTTGGCCTCCGCGTAGCGGAAGCCCTCGGTAAAGGGGAAGAAGAACTCATGGAAGTGGTCCTGGCCGGTAGCCTTCAGGGTGGTGATGGTACGGCCATGGAAGGAATTTTTGAGGGTGATGATGACGGCCCTGCCCTCGCCGTACTTGTCGTAGGAGTACTTGCGGGCGACTTTAATCATGCCCTCGTTGGCCTCCGCGCCGGAGTTTCCGAAGAACGCCGCCGCCATCCCAGCGGCGGGGACCAGCTTGGATGCCAGCTTGGCGTAAGGCTCAGTGTAGAAGAGGTTGGAGATGTGGCCGACCTTCATGGCCTGCTCGTAGATGGCCTTGGCCCAGGCTTCGTTGGCGTAGCCCAGGGAGCATACGCCGATGCCGGAGGTAAAGTCGATGTATTCTTTGCCTCCGGTGTCCCAGAGAGTGGCCCCATGGCCGTGGTCAATGGCGACTTGGTTTCTCCCATAGGTCTGGACGACATAGCTTTCGTCCAGAGCCTTGATTTCATTGAAATTCATAACTAGACACTCCTGTTCACTTATCCCCAGCGCCGCAAAATGAGGCGAAAGGGGAAAACGTTTCGATACAGTCCCGCCGCGCCTCCGGCGCAACAGTCGAAGTCTGCCAGCAGAACCTGTGGGCAGCCGCAGAAGTCCGGCGCGCGAAGGCAGGCATTACCGTCAGAACCACCCCGGTACGTCGGAGCGCAAACAAAACCCAACATTCAGGGATTCTCAAGGGGCCCTAGCCCCTTGAGGGTGCTTTTGGTTCTTTTCCCACAAGGGAAAAGAACTTACCAGATCATTGTGCCGATGCCAGCGTGGGAGAGGACTTCAATGAGGATGGAGTGGGGAATCCTTCCATCCAGGATATGCGTCCGGCGCACGCCGTTTTCCACAGCGTCCACGCAGCATCCCACTTTGGGGATCATGCCGCCGGAGATAACGCCCTGCCCCACCAGCTCCGGCACCTCCGGCAGCCGCACCTGGGAAATCAGTGTGGATTCATCGTTTTTATCCCGCAGCAATCCCCGGACATCCGTCAGCAGGATCAGCTTCTCCGCCCCGACGGCAACCGCGATTTTTGCAGCGGCGGTGTCGGCATTGATGTTGTAGCTGGTCTCCTCATCGACGCCCTGCGCCACCGTGGAAATGACAGGAATAAAACCGTTGTGGATGGCGTCCTGAATGACCTTGGGGTCCACCTCGGTGACATCGCCCACCAGACCGTAGTCCACGCCGTCCTCCCGGCGGCGCACAGCCTTGAGCATCCCGCCGTCCAGGCCGCACAGGCCCACGGCCTGCCCGCCCGCCCGGTTGAGGGTAGCCACCAGATTTTTGTTCACCTTGCCGCACAGCACCATCTGGACCGCGTCCATGGTCTCCTCATCGGTGTAGCGCAGGCCGTTGACAAACCGGCTCTCCTTGCCGGTCTTTTTCAGCAGCTCGTTGATCTCCGGCCCGCCGCCGTGGACCACCACCGCGTGGATGCCCACCAGCCGCAGCAGGATAATGTCGCTGATGACCGCCTTGCGCAGCTCGTCGGAAATCATGGCGTTGCCGCCGTATTTGATGACGACCGTCTTGCCGTAGTACCGCTGGATGTAGGGCAGCGCCTCCACCAGCACCTGCGCCCGGTCGCTGTGATTGAGGTTCATATCCATGTCCTCCTTATGGGACAGCTGTTTATTTTCGTATCATTCTGTAGCGGCGGATATTATCCGCCCGCTCCACAGGGCCGCTCCGCGTGACCGTAGGGGCGGATGATATCCGCTCCTACAGGCCGGCTCACGTGCGGTAGTCGCCGTTGATTTTGATATAATCGTAGGTGATGTCGCAGCCCCAGCAGGTACAGGACTCATCTCCCTCGGCTATGGTGATGTCGATCTCGATTTCATCCTCGCTCAGAATCTTCTTGGCAAGGTCCTCGTCGAAGTCCAGCCCCCGGCCCTGCTGGCAGACCAGGATATCCCCGGCGTCAGAGGCGAAGGAAACATCCACCTTTTCCGGATCAAACTTCTCTCCGGAATACCCCATTGCGCACAGCACCCGCCCCCAGTTGGCATCGCAGCCAAAGACGGCGGCCTTGGTGAGGGTGGAGGAGATGACGGATTTGGAGATGGTCTCGGCCTGTTTCTCGCTGGCCGCACCCCGCACCGTGCAGGTGATGAGGTGCCTGGCGCCCTCGCCGTCCTTGGCCATGGACCGCGCCAGCAGGTAGCACACCTCATGCAGCGCCATGACAAAGTCCACATAGCGGTCGTTTTTTTCGGTGATCTCCGGGTTTCCGGCCATACCGTTGGCCAGGATGCAGCAGGTATCGTTGGTGGAAGTATCCCCGTCCACACTGATCCGGTTGAAGGTCATGCGCACCACTTCACGCAGGGCCTCCTCCAGCATCTCCTGAGAGATGGCGCAGTCAGTGGTGAGGAAGCAGAGCATGGTGCCCATGTTGGGATGGATCATGCCGCTGCCCTTTGCGATGCCGCCGACGCGGACAGTCTGGCCGCCGATGAACACCTCGGCGGCGAACTCCTTTTTCACGGTGTCGGTGGTCATGATGGCGTGAGCTGCGGCGTCGCTGGCGGCGTCGCTGCGCCCCAGCAGGCCGTACAGCTCAGGCATACCGTCCTCAATGACCTTGATGTTCAGCGTCTGCCCGATGACGCCAGTGGACGCCACCAGCACGTCCTCAGCCGCGCAGCCGATGGCCTTGGCGGCCGCCGCGCACATCCGCTCCGCATTCTCCACGCCTTGGGGAGCGCAGGCGTTGGCGTTGCCGCTGTTGGCGGCCACGGCGCGGATGCTGCCCTTTGCCAGGTGGTCCCGGGTCACATGGATGGGGGCCGCCTTGACAACATTTTTGGTAAACATTGCGGCCACCTTGCAGGGCGTGTCGGAGACGATCAGCGCCAAGTCCTTCTTCCAGGTGGCGTGGGTTTTGACACCCACATGGAGTCCGGCGGCCCGGAACCCCTGGGCGGCGCACACGCCGCCGGAAATCATCTGACTCATGTTAACTCTCCTGTCTGACCAGCCCGGACTCCTCCGGGAGGCCCAGCATAAGATTCATATTCTGTACCGCCGCGCCGGACGCGCCTTTGCCCAGATTGTCCAGCCGGGCTGCCAGCATGACCTGCTCCGCATTGCCGCAGACAAAGATCTGGAGGTCGTTGGTCCCCGCCAGATTGTTGGACCCGATGAACCCGCAGGCCGGGGCCTCCGGGGGCCGGACGGTGACGAACCGGGAACCGGCATAGAAGCCGTTGTAGACCTGCCGCAGGCTGTCCAGCGTCTGCGTGCCGCTGAGCATATCCAGATACAGAGGCACCGTCACCACCATGCCCTGGGGGAAATCACAGATCATCGGTATAAAAATGGGTTTCCGGGTGAGCCCGCAGACCTGCATCATCTCCGGAATGTGCTTGTGGGCCAGCGTCACGGCATAGTGCCGGGGGCTGGCCAGCTCCGGCTCGCGCTCCTCCGCCTCATATTGGGCAATGGACTTCTTTCCTGCGCCGGTGTAGCCGGAAACGGCGTGGCATATCAGGGGCGCGTCAGGGGACAGCAGCCCCCGCTTCACCAGCGGCGCGATCAGGGAGATGAAGCCTGTGGCGTAGCAGCCGGGGTTGGCGACCCGCTTCGCGGTCCGGATGGCCTCCCGCTGGTCCGCGCCCAGCTCCGGAAAGCCGTACACCCAGCCGGGAGCGGTCCGGTGGGCAGTAGAGGCGTCGATGATGCGGGTGTCAGGGTTCTCCACCAGCTCCACCGCTTCCACAGCGGCGGCGTCCGGCAGGCACAAAAACACCAGCTCCGCAGCGTTCATCAGCTTTTTGCGCTCGGCGGAATCCTTCCGTTTGTCCTCGTCGATGAGCAGCAGCTCAATGTCCTCCCGGCCCGCCAGCCGGTCGTAAATCTGGAGGCCGGTGGTGCCCTCCTTGCCGTCAATATAAATTTTTGGTTTACTCATAGCGTCCAACCTTTTCAATAGGATACTCCGCCGGGGCCAGCTTTTCCAGCCGCGCCAGCTCCTCCAGCGTACACGTGAACAGCACATAGCTGTCGCTGTCAATCCCGACAGCCGCGGCGCAGCACTGGCGGTCCGTCCACTTTTCGTTCAGGATACCGCACCATTCCTCAATATCCCCGTCCTCGTCCAGCCACGCCTCCTGCATATCCAGCTTCAGGCGTTTTATGCCGTGAAGGCTGCTGAAAAAGTAGAAAAAGTCCTCTTTTTCATCCTTCCAGTCCCGCTCGCAGACATATCCATGCTCCTCCAGAATATCCACAAGGCCCAGCAGCCGGATTTTCAGCGGATCGTCCCCGGCGTCCACGCACCGCTCCTCATACCGCTCCCGGCGGGCCTCATAAAAGGCTTCTGTATCCGTAAGGCAGCCGCTCATCTCCTTCAGAACGGCCTCGTCTCCGTCTGAAATGATCCGTGCGATTTCAAGCAGCTCTTCATGCTCCATGACACGCCTCCTTCTGCTGTGCGATAAACTTCGCCAGCTCTTCGATCTGCCTGGAGGTCTCCTCCACGGCGGGGCCGCCGTAGCTCCGGCGCTGGCCCATGCAGGCTTCCAGGCTGAGGGCCTCATACACATCCTCGCCGAACAGGGGGGAGATGCTTTGCAGCTCCTCCAGGCTCAGCTCCTCCAGCAGCCTGCCCTTTTCCGTACAGTAGTAGACCAGATTGCCCACGGCCGTGTACGCGTCCCGGAAGGGCATCCCCTTTTTGGTCAGATAGTCGGCGCAGTCGGTGGCGTTGATGAACCCGCCTCCGGCGGCCCGCCGCATGTTCTGAGGAAGTACCCGCATGGTAGACAGCATCCCGGTAAATACCGGCAGGCACATTTTCACCGTATCCACGGCGTCAAAAACCGGCTCCTTGTCCTCCTGCATATCCTTGTTGTAGGCCAGTGGGATGCCCTTCATGGTGGTGAGCAGTCCCATAAGGCTGCCGTATACCCGTCCGGTCTTGCCCCGGACCAGCTCGGCCACATCGGGATTTTTCTTCTGGGGCATAATGGAGCTGCCGGTGGAATAGGCGTCGTCCAGCTCGATGAATTTGAACTCCCAGCTGCACCAGAGGATGATTTCCTCCGCGAACCGGCTGAGGTGCATCATTAAAATAGACAAGCCGCTGAGAAGCTCAATCGCGTAATCCCGGTCGCTGACGCCGTCCAGGCTGTTGGAGCAGGGGGCGTCGAAGCCCAGCAGCTTTGCGGTCTGCCAGCGGTCGATGGGGTAGGTGGTGCCCGCCAGCGCGCCGCTGCCCAGGGGGCAGATATTCATTCGCGCCTTGCAGTCGGCCAGCCGGGTCACATCCCGCTGGAGCTGCGCGCCGTAGGCCAGCAGATGCTGTGCGAAGGAGATAGGCTGCGCCCGCTGCAAGTGGGTATACCCTGGCATGACAGTATTCTGGTGCTGCTTGGCCTGATCCAGAATGGCCTGCTGGAGGTCCAGAATCTGCCCCGTAATGGTTTCGATCTCCCCCCGCAGGTAGAGGCGCAGGTCCACAGCGACCTGATCGTTCCGGCTGCGTGCGGTGTGGAGGCGTTTGCCCGCCTCGCCGATCCGCTGCGTCAGCAGGGACTCAATGTTCATGTGGATGTCCTCGTTGCTGGCGGTGAATTCAATCTCCCCGGCCTCAATTCCCGCCAGGATGCCTTGCAGGCCGCTGGTGATCTGTTCCTGATCCTCCCGCGTGATGATGCCGCAGTCCGCCAGCATCGCCGCATGGGCTATGCTGCCCGCTATATCCTCCCGGTACAGGCGGCTGTCAAATGGAATGGAAGAATTGAAGTCGTTAACTAAACTGTCGGTCTCCTTCCGAAACCGGCCTCCCCAAAGCTTCATACTTTTTTCCTCGTTGTTTCTTCGCGCCGTCCCGGCGCGAGGGTTAATGCTTTCTATTCGTTACTCCGGGCGCTCCCCGCCCCGGACCCCGGGCCTACTTTTCCCTTGTAGGAAAAGTAGGCAAAAGTACACCGGAACCAAGGTTCCGGACCTCCAATGCGGGGGTTTATCGAACCTTGGGCGCAGGTGAAGAGCTGCGGTGCCCCGTGAACAAGAGGTCCTTCGGGCATCTGATCTAGTGGTCTGGCAATAGACCAACTCCGGCTGACGCCCTGTTAAAGGGACAGAGCCATCCGGGCAGTGACGCGCTAGCGGCACTGCCGGGCCGGTCGTTGGGCCGCAGGCACAATGACCGGCCGGCGGGGTGTTCTAACGCAGAATGTTTCTGGCCTGATACATCTGTGTAGGGGCGGATATTCTAATCACGTCCCAACAAATAAGGGGGAACCGGGGGCAGGAAAACGCCCCCGGCATGAATTATTTCAGATTCCCCTGCTCCCGCAGAGCCTGCACCGTATCAGGCAGCCCCCACAGATTGATAAACCCAGTCGCGTCCGCCTGATTATAGTCGCTCTCCTCAAAGGTCACCAGATTTTCAGAATACAGCGTCTCCGGAGACGTGACCGAGGCCGTAATCATATTCCCCTTGTAAAGCTTCAGCTTCACCTGTCCCGTGACATGCTCCTGGCTCTTCACCGCAAACGCCTGCAAGCACTCCCGCAGCGTGGAAAACCACTTGCCGTTATAAACCAGATCGGCAAAATCCACCGCCAGCTTGCTCTTCATGTGCTTGGTGTCCTTGTCCAGGGTAATCATCTCCAGAACCTCATGGGCCCGATACAAAATCGTGCCGCCCGGCGTCTCATAAACGCCCCGGTCCTTCATGCCCACCAGCCGGTTCTCCACAATGTCCAGCAGCCCAATCCCATTCTCGCCGCCCAGCTTGTTCAGCTTGCGCACAATATCGCTGGCCTTCATCTTCTCACCGTCCAGCGCCACAGGCACACCCTTCACAAAATCCAGCGTCACATACGTGGGCGCGTCCGGAGCCATCGCCGGAGACACGCTCATCTCCAGGAACCCAGGCTCATCATACTTCGGCTCGTTGGCCGGGTCCTCCAGGTCCAGCCCCTCATGGCTCAGATGCCACAGGTTCTTGTCCTTGGAATAATTGGTCTCCCGGCTGATTTTCAAAGGCACATTGTGGGCCTCGGCATAATCGATCTCCTCTTCCCGGCCCTTGATGTCCCACTCACGCCAGGGTGCAATGATCGTCAGCTCCGGAGCCAGCCGCTTGATGGCCAGCTCAAAACGCACCTGATCGTTCCCCTTGCCGGTGCAGCCGTGGGCCACCGCGTCCGCGCCCTCCTTCTTGGCAATCTCCACCAGCCGCTTGGCAATAATGGGCCGGGCAAACGCCGTGCCCAGCAGATAGTCCTCATACTTGGCGCCCATCATCATGGAGGGGATGACCACGTCGTCCACCATCTCGTCCACCAGGTCCTCAATATAGAGCTTGGACGCGCCGGTCTTGAGGGCCTTTTCCTCCAGACCGTCCAGCTCGTCGCCCTGGCCAACGTCCGCGGCCACCGCGATGACCTCCGCGTTGTTGTAGTTCTCCTTCAGCCAGGGAATAATGATAGATGTATCCAGACCGCCGGAATATGCCAGCACGATCTTCTTGATTTCTTTCTTGCTCATAAATAAGTATCCTCCCGCACAATGTGTTTCTGGTGTTGTTGTGAATATATATTACATCAAAATGGTTATTTATGCAATACATACTTTCCATGAATTCCATATGCTTCCGCTGATATTACTTGTGCATTTTACCGGATAACTCTTAAATCAAAGGGCAAAATGCCGGTGCAGGCATCCAATCGGCCCCGCAGGACGCAACATGCCGGCATGCCGTATATTCACAATATACCGCATATCTGCATATTCAATCCACCGCACAGCCTCGCGAGTATGGGCATTTGGGGCAATTTGCATAAAATACCCGGAAAAAATTAGCATAATAGCGCATGGTTTCCGTGAAACAGTTCTGTTATAATCAGATACGGACGCTGGCAGTCCCCCGGCCAGCCGTCATAACGACAAAAGCATATCAGGAGGCAGAAAACATGAAGAAAAACGTACAGACCCCCAAGACCGGAGAGTACACCAGCCCCTACGAGTTCCGCGGGCGCATCCCTCTGCGGCAGGCGGTCCCCCTGGGATTGCAGCACGTGCTGGCCATGTTCGTGGGCAACCTGACGCCGCTGATGATTATATGCGGCATCTGCGGCATCACCAGCGACCATCCCGATATCTATGTGACCCTGCTCCAGAACGCCATGCTGGCGGCGGGAATCATCACCCTCATTCAATTATGGTCCATCGGCCCCGTCGGCGGACAGGTGCCCGTCATCATGGGCACCAGCTCCGGCTTCCTGGGCGTCATGCGGGGCGTAGCCGCCAACAGCGCCCTGGGCGGCGGTCTGGCGTCCTACGGCGCGATTATCGGCGCGGGTATGATCGGCGGTCTCTGCGAAGCGGCGCTGGGCTTCTTCATCAAGCCCCTGCGTAAATTCTTCCCGCCGGTGGTCACCGGCAGCGTGGTCCTTGCCATCGGCCTGAGCCTGATCAGCGTAGGCGTCAACTCCTTTGCCGGCGGCAGCGGGGCCAAGGACTTCGGTTCTGTCCCCAATCTGCTGCTGGGCCTGCTGGTGCTGGCGGTGATCGTCGGACTGAAACACTTTACAAGGGGCATTACCTCCACGTCCTGCATCCTCTGCGGCATCATCGTGGGCTATATCGCCGCCTCTGTCATGGGTATGGTGATGCCCCACGAGCTGACGGACGCCGACGGCGCGGCTTATACCGCCTCCTGGTACGTCAACTGGTCCAAAATCGGCGAAGCCCACTGGTTCTCGGTCCCCAGGATTCTGCCGGTAAAGCCGGTATTCGACATTCACGCCATTCTCTCCATCCTCATCATGTTCCTGGTCACCGCCGTGGAAACCATCGGCGACATCTCCGGGTGCATCGAGGGCGGCATGGGCCGCGAGGCCACGGCCAAGGAGCTGTCCGGCGGCGTCATCTGTGACGGTATAGGCTCCTTTATTTCCTCCCTGTTCAGCTCCCTGCCTACCACCTCTTTCTCCCAGAACGTAGGTCTGGTGACTATGACCAAGGTGGTCAACCGCATGGCGCTGACCTGCGGGGCGGTCTTCCTGGTGTTGGCGGGCCTGAGCCCCAAGCTGGCGGCGGTCATCTCCATCATGCCCCAGAGCGTCCTGGGCGGCGCGGCGGTCATGATGTTCGCTTCCATCGCCGTGTCCGGCATCAAGCTGCTGACCAAGTACGGCATTACCAACCGTGTGGTCACCATCGTGTCCATAGCCATGGGTCTTGGCTTCGGCCTGGGAGCCACCAGCGGCGCGCTGGCGGGCCTGCCCCAGGCGGTACAGCTGATCTTCGGCGGCTCCGGCATCGTTCCGGCGGCTGTTCTGGCTATCGTCCTCAACATCATTATTCCCAAGGAGAAGGAGGACCTGGACAACGAGGCGAAAGTAAACGGGGCGGGGGCTTGACCCCGCCGGCCAATGATCTGGCGGCCCATGCGGGGGCATATGTTATCAGTTATCTTCCGTTTAAGGAGAGGGGATACCTTTTCAACAACGCTTATTTCTGAGCCTCGCAGGAGGAGCTCAAACATCGTCTAGTCATCTTAATCCGGGGAGGCGCGGTATCCATGAAAAACTTACTCTTCCTGGTGGTCAGCCTGCTGGCCTCCACGGTGGGCTCCATCTGCGGCATCGGCGGCGGGATCATTATCAAACCGGTCCTGGACCTGTTGGGTCTGGCCAGCGTCCCCGCCATCAGCTTCCTGTCCGGCTGCGCCGTCCTGTCCATGAGCTGCTATTCCGTAGGGAAGGGGCTGCTGGCCGGGGACGGCGGGGTCGAGCTGCGGAGCGGAACGCCGCTGGCCATCGGCGCAGCGGCGGGCGGAGTCGCGGGCAAGCAGATGTTTACCGCGATAAAGAGCCTGTTCGCCAATCCCAACGGCGTCGGCGCGGTCCAGGCCGCCTGTCTGACGGTCATTACGCTGGGGACGCTGCTCTACACCCTTAAACGGAAAAGCATCTCCACGCACCGGATCAGCTCGCCGGTCCTGTGCGGCGTCATCGGCCTTGCGCTGGGGATCTGCTCCAGCTTCCTGGGCATCGGCGGCGGCCCCATCAATCTGGTGGCGCTCGGCTTCTTTTTCAGCATGGAGACCAAAACCGCCGCTGCCAACAGCCTTTACATCATCCTTTTCAGTCAGGCCGCCAGTCTGCTGATGACCATTGCGACGCATACCGTACCGGAATTTGAGCTGACCGCGCTGCTCCTCATGGTTCTGGGGGGCATCCTGGGGGGCGCTGCCGGACGGCAGTTCAACAGGAGGCTGAGCGGCCCGGCTGTGGACAAGCTGTTCGTCACACTGATGGCAGTGATTATCTGTATCAGCATATACAATACCTGGCAGTATATGGCGGTATAGCGGCCTATCGGACCCGGCGCGCCTTTGCCAGCGCCGTACCCAATTCCATCAGTTTGTCGTAGCTTTCCTCAAAAAAGAGCTGGTAACCCTTGCAGAAGTAGTTTCTGTACCGCTCTGTGCCGGGGACCGGCTCCCTGTGCCGCTGGCATCCTCCCCTGCAGAGCGGAGCGTACCGGCATGTCCGGCACATCTCGTCCAGCTTCAAAGATCGCTCAATGAAGCCGGAAGCCTTCCGCGCCGCGTCAATCCGCTCCAGGTGGTCCGTGTTGAAATTCCCCAGCCGGCAGGCGTCCAGCATGTAGAAGTCGCAGGGGTACACGCTGCCGTCCGCTTCCACCACGTATTGGACGCTGCAGGTCCCCCGCTGGTCGCAGGACTCCGCCATGATTCCGGCGGCAAGCCCGGCATAGTTTTCAAACTGGCGGATATACGGCTGCGTTCCCCGTTCGACGTCTGCGTACCACAGGCGGAACAGCTCCGCCAGGAAGCTGCCGTAGTCCTCCGGCAGCAATGAGAATTCCGAGCTGCCGCAGGGCTCCCCCAGCGGGTCCAGACAGGCGATATACTGCTGGTAGCGCCAGCCGCGCCTCTGATATTCCCGGTATACGGTTTCTGCGCTGCGGGCCAATCCGGCGGTGACAACGGTGAGGATATTGTACTGCACGCCATTTTGGTCGAACAGCTTTGCCGCGCGGAGGACCTGGTCATAGGTTCCTCCGCCGTTTTTGTCACGCCGAAGCGCATCATGGAGCTCCCGCGTGCCGTCAACGGAGAGTCCCACCAGGAAATTATTCTCCCGCAAAAATCCGCACCAAGCCTCGTCTATCGCATATCCGTTGGTCTGGAGCGCATTGGAAACGCGGATTCCTCTCTGGTTATACTGCTTCTGGTAAGCGGCCGCCTGCTTAAAAAAGTCCAGCCCCCGCAGCGTAGGCTCCCCGCCCTGGTAGGCGTAGCTGATGGAATGCTCCGCCCGCAGCAGCGTCCGGCGGATCACGTTTTTCAGCGTCTCTTCGGACATAAAGCCATAGGAGCTGCGCTCCCGCTTGCTGGCCTCATCGCAGTAAAAGCAGTACCGGCAGGACATGTTGCAGAGGCTGGACGCTGGTTTTATCATCACGCTGATTGGCGGCATATCCTATTCCCCCCTGAACCTTTTTTGACAGTATACCGTGAAACAACGCTTTTGGCAAGAGGGAAGAAACTCGCCCCATTGGCTGCTCATCTCGCTGCGCGCGGTTCTTATCATCGCTTTTTCTGCCTTATACGTCATTAAACAGCCCCTACTTGGGCTGGGATTATAATGACCCTGAAACCGCCGTTTGGGAGCTGCTTTTCATGTGCTTGAATGGCTGTTTGTCAGGTCTGCGCCGGTAATCCTTTCCGGCGCAATGGCTGGAATCTTTTTGACATGGAGGAAGCAATAAAGCCGCACGGCGTTTTGGGCTGCAGTTCAAATTTCAAAACTTCTCGTTTACCGAGGGCGATGGAACAGTAAGGAACCGTCGGCTCCGCGTAATCAAGGCCGCCGGTTTTGCCGCCGAACAGCCGAGGAAGGCCCTGGAGATTCGCGTCTCCAGGGCCCGAAAGGAAAACTTATCAGGAAATTTACCGGCCCAGCTTCGCGCGGAGCTCCGCGCCCTTGTCCTCATAGCCGGGCTTGTTCAGCAGGGCGAACATGTTCTTCTTGTACGCCTCCACGCCGGGCTGGTCAAAGGGGTTCACCCCCAGGATATACCCGGACAGGCCGCAGGAGTACTCAAAGAAATAGATCAGCTCGCCGCAGGTGCGGGCGTTGATCTCACCCGCGCGGACAATCAGGTTGGGTACGCCGCCCTCCACGTGGGCCAGCAGGGTGCCGTCCATGGCCTGGGTGGCAATGAAGTCCATGTCCTTCCCGGCCAGGAAGTTCAGGCCGTCGCCATCGGCCTCGTCCCGGGGCACGCACAGCTGATGCTTGCTCTTGCCGAAGCGGATGACCGTCTCAAACATGGTCCGCTCGCCATCCTGGAGGTACTGGCCCATGGAGTGCAGGTCGGCGGTGAACTCCACGCTGGCGGGGAAGAGGCCCTTGCCGTCCTTGCCCTCGCTCTCGCCGTAGAGCTGCTTCCACCACTCGGTAAAGAACCGCGCCCGGGGCTCATAGGCCGCCAGGACCTCAATCCGCTTGCCCTGCTGGTACAGGTCGCTGCGGGCGGCGGCGTACTGCCACGCGGGGTTGGCGGACAGGTCCGCCTTGCGGCAGGCCTCCATCATCTCGGCCGCGCCGCCCATAAGCTCGTCCAGATTCACTCCGGCCACGGCGATAGGCAGCAGGCCCACGGCAGTCAGCACGCTGAAGCGTCCGCCTACATCGTCAGGCACCACAAAGGTCTCGTAGCCCTCGGCGGTGGCCAGAGCCTTCAGAGCGCCCCTGGCCTTGTCAGTGGTGGCGTAGATGCGCTTGGCGGCTTCAGCCTTGCCGTACTTCTCCTCCAGGCGGGCCTTGAAGAAGCGGAAGGCCACGGCGGGCTCGGTGGTGGTGCCGGACTTGGAGATGACGTTCACGGAGAAATCGTCGTCGCCAATCAGGTCGAAAATCTCCTGCATGGCGTCGCCGCTGAGACCGTTGCCGGCGAAATAGATATTGGGGGTATCCTTCTTTTTCAGATTGTAGTTATTGGAGCCCAGCAGCTCGATGACCGCGCGTGCGCCCAGGTAGCTGCCGCCGATGCCGATAACCACCAGGGCCTTGCTGTCAGACTGGATCTTCTTCGCGGCGGCCTGGATGCGGGCATACTCCTCCTTGTCATAGTCCTTGGGCAGGTTCACCCAGCCGACAAAGTCATTGCCGCGGCCAGTAGCCTCCTGGAGCCAGTTATGGGCCTGCTGGAGGCCGCCAAGATATTTTTCCTCCTGAACGGAGCCGTTGGTCAGATCTACGTGAAGCATTTTTGTATAGTCCTCCTTTGTTGTTGAGTGGAATAGGGGATACACTGATAGGGAGATTATACCACTTCCTGGGACGGCAGGCAAGGAAATTTTGTCCTTTTTCAGAATGCGCAAAAAATGCGCAGGGAGCAGGCGCGATCCGGAAGAAGGCCGTTGCCCGCGGCGGGGGCGGTTCTTTTTTTGTCCTGCTCCCTGTTTCTATTGATGATATCGCTGGCCTGACCGACACGCCCACGCCGTTGAAGAGCAAAAAGCGTTTGGGCAGTCAAACGCAAAGCGGCCCGATGGGGACGCCGGGTCCTACAGAGATTGTCTGTAGGGCTCCGTGTCCTCACGGGGCCGCTTTTTTCATCACTTCGTTCCGAAGATTCGGTCCCCTGCGTCACCCAGGCCAGGGACGATATAGCCTTGCTCGTTGAGCCTCTCATCCACCGCGCCGCAGTAGATGTCTACATCCGGGTGGTCCTTCTGGATGCGCCCGATACCCTCCGGGGCGGCCAGCAGGACCATCAGCTTGATGCTGGTGCAGCCGTACTCCTTCATAAAGCCGATGGCGGCGGCGGCGGAGCCGCCGGTGGCCAGCATGGGATCCACCACCAGCACGTCCCGCTCAGCGATGTCCTTGGGCATCTTGCAGAAGTACTTCACCGGCTCCAGGGTCTCCTCGTCGCGGTACAGGCCGATATGGCCCACCCGGGCGGAGGGTACCATGCTCAGTACGCCCTCCACCAGCCCCAGCCCGGCCCGGAGAATGGGTACCACGGCGAACTTCTTACCCTTGAGGGTGGGGGCCATGGTCTTGCAGATGGGGGTCTCCACCTCCCTGTCCATCAGGGACAGGTCGCGGGTAGCCTCGTAGGTCAGCAGCATCCCGATCTCGCTGACCAGTTCCCGGAAATCCTTGGTGGAGGTGTTCTTGTCGCGGAGAATTGTCAGCTTGTGAGACAGCAGGGGATGGTTGACGACGTGGACTTTTTCACTGAACATAGCGGTTCTCTCCTTTGTATTTTAGTGTCAAGATTCTACAAATTGTACATGGATATGCGGCCATTCGCGGCGCGGCGTTTCCGTAAGGGCCGACGGAGACGGCGGGCCCTACAGATGCTCCCGGGCGAGTCTTTCCCGCTCCGCCTGACTGAGGCGCAGGTACACGGGGACCAGCTCCTGGGCGGACACGGCGTTTTCCGGCCACCGGCGGCAGGCCGCCAGCCCGACGCCCACCGCGCTCTGGAGTCGCAGGTGAACCGGGGCGTACCGGCATTCAACGCCCCGCCCGGTGAGAAAATCGAAGCACAGCTGCGCCCCGTCCCCTACGATATACATGGGGCCGTCCATACCCGCCAGGTCGGCGGCGGCGTCCTCCAGGGAGACCGCCCGGTCCTCCCGCAGGCGGGTCAGTGTCCCGCCCTCCGCCAGGAAGACGGCATTGTAAATCTGATGCCGTCTCGCGTCCATGGCGCAGGTGACGATGCCCTCCAGGTGGGCCAGCGGCCACGCCATGGCCTCCAGGGTGGACACGGGGACGCAGGGCTTTTCCGCTGCCCAGGCCAGCCCCTTCACGGCGGCGATGCCGATGCGCAGCCCGGTAAAGGACCCCGGCCCCGCCGCCACGGCGAGGGCGTCCATGTCCCGGAGATCCAGTCCGCTGTTTTTCAGCATGTCCTCCGCCATGGGCAGCAGGGTCCGGCTGTGGGTCAGTCCCGTGGCCTGCCACGCAGCGGCCAGGACCTGACCGTTCTCCAATACCGCGCAGGACGCAGCCTTTGCGGAGGTCTCCAGCGCCAGCAGCTTCATGTTTCCTCCGCCTCCTTGATGGTAATATCCCGCCAGTCCCCGTTTTCCGGATGACGGGCGATGGTGACGGCAACGGTCCCGGGCGGCAGGGCGGCGGGGAACCGTTCGCTCCACTCCACGGCGCATACGCCGCCCCGGTTCAGGTAGTCCTCCCAGCCGATGTCGAAGAGCTCGTCCTCGTTCCCCAGTCGGTACAGGTCGAAGTGGAACAGGGGGAGCCTGCCCTCGTACTCGTTAACGATGGTGAAGGTTGGGCTGGTGACCCGGCCCTTCCAGCCGAGTCCCCTCGCGAGGCCCCGGGTAAAGGCGGTCTTCCCCGCCCCCAGGCCGCCGGCGTAGGCGACGACGCTCCCGGCCTCCAGCCGCAGGGCCAGGGCTTCGCCCAGCCGCTCGGTCTCTTGCTCGTTGTGGGTGAGATAGGTTTCCATAGGCTTGTTCTTTCCTTGCGGCACACGCAGCGCCGTATCAGCTATTTCCGAATGGAAAATTCAGAAATAATACCTTTCAGTTCGGAAGTAAAATAATCTTTGGTTATCCATTATATCCTCTTCTCCCCCACAATGCAAGACCAACCGCGCAGAAAATCACAGTAATTGAATGAGTAAACAAGCAACGTGCAAAACTTAACAAACTTCTCAAAGAAGCGGGAACTCCGCCTGTTTCTGCTTAATCGGTTTCGGCGGAAGCATCCACTGACCAAGCCCAAAAATGTTCATGGCAATAACTTGTGATATGATTTCCGAATTAAAAATCCGGAAATCATATATTCGATTTGAGCCATTTTGCTCGCCCCTGGCGGGGCAACCGCAAAACATGGCAATTCTTACTTCCGGCCTTTCGGTTCGGAAGTAAGAATGTGTGTGAATTGCTGTTGATGGAGCGCCGTGTGACGGGAAACAGACCGTACAGGCCTGTTACTTCCCCTTCAGCGTCTCCGCCAGCGCGGCTCCGAAGAGCCTTGCGGACACCAGCGCCTCGTCCAGCGAATTCCCTGCCGCGCCCATCTCCACCAGCAGCGCCCCCGGCGTCACATGCTGGTTATACCGGGAATTCCGCACCGTGATGGGCCGCATCAGGGTCGGATAGCTGTCCGCCAGTTTCTGCTGCACCGCCGCCGCCAGCTTCAAATTTTCCCGCCATTCCGGGTGGTCCAGTCCCCCGCCGTCGGTACCGATGACCATGGACATCTGGGCGATGTTCAGTCCGGCTACATTGCTGATTACCTTGTACGGATTGCCGTCTCCGTCGGATATGGCGTCCCGGTGAACGTCCAGCACAATGGAAATGGACGGATGCTCTGCCATCGCCTTTTCCACCGCGTCCAGGGACCGTCCATAGGCCCCGCTGTACTCCGGATAATCATGGAGCGTGGGGTCATGCAGCACGCAGATTCCCGTCTCCTCCAAAACCCGCGCCAGTTCATCCCCGACCCGTACCACATTGTAATTGCAGTCTGTCGTCCGGCAGTCTCCGCTGGGCTCGTACTCCTGACCGGGAGGCATGGTGTAAGCCTCGCTGCCGTGGGTGTGGACAATGAGAACCTGCGGGCCCTCCTCCTCCGAAAGAGCGGCGGCGAAGGTCTCGTCAAAAATGCCTGCATCCAGCTCCTGGTCCGTCCGGTTGTCTATGTATACGTCCCCGGTGACGACGTACCCCGACGGAGTGGACGGCACCAGCGTCCTGGCGGTCACGCCGTTGTCCGCGAAGACCAGCGGAAGCTCTGTCTCTGCCGGTTCCTCCGTCACCGGAGCAGCGGGCGGAGCGGGCTCGCCGGGCAGGACCGCGTCCTCCGCCGGTTCCTCCGGGAGACCGCTGTCATCGTCCTCCTCCGTCCGCAGAAGGTTCCGCACCGCGTCCTGATTGGACCGCAGCACCGGGCTCTGGCCGATAACCAGCGCCGCCTCCACCGGCAGGCCGGAGGCGTTCCACCCTCCTGCAAGCTGGCTTTGCAGCAGCCGCAGCGCCACGTCGCCCCGCCGGCTCACCGCCTCCCAGGCCGAGGCGGCGGTGGGGCTGGCCGCCGTAGCCGCCACCAGATAGAGCACCAGTCCCCCAGCCGCCAGCGCGGCGGCGCGCTTCCTCCACTGCGGCCTGGGCCGCCGTTGGATCGTCATTTGTTATATCCCCCTTTTTGATTTGCTTGTCCAACTATATGCGCCAAGTCAGGGGGATATGCCGGCAGTCCGGCGCCTGTGAATACAGCTTCTCATTTTCTCCAGGCCCGGACCAGGGCCTGCACCAGCTCTGGAATTTCCTCGTCCCGCAGGGAGGCGTAGCCCAGAACAACCGTGTTTTCGGGACACTGCTCCCGGTCCGCCATGTAGTACCCGCTCAGTCCCCGCAGCCGCACGCCCTCCCGGAGAGCGGCTGCGGTCATCCTCTCCTCCCCCGGCCCGTCCGGGAGCGTCAGGAGCAGATGCAGCCCCGTGTGCCGCCCTGTGAGACGGATATTTTCCCGCCCGAAACGCTCCTCCAAGGCTGCCGTCAGACGCTCCATCCTGGCCTTGTATGCACTCCGCATCCGGGCCAGATGGCGGGGGAAATATCCCTCTTCCAGAAACAGCCGCAGCGTCTGCTGCTCAAATCGGCTGACGGTGCTGGCATAGCTGCCGAAGGCCCGCCGGTACCGCTCCAGCAGCGGCCAGGGCAGGACCATACAGGCGATTCGTATGCTGGGGGCCAGACTCTTGGAAAAGGTACACAGGTATACCACTGGGCCGTCAGGCCCCGCCATGCCCTGGAGACTGGGAATGGGGCGCATGTCGAAGCGGAATTCCGCATCATAGTCGTCCTCCAGGATGTAGCGTCCCGGCTGGGCCGCCGCCCAGCGGAGGAGCTGAGCCCGCCGTCCGGCGGGCATGGTGACGCCGGTTGGAAAGTGATGGCTGGGGGTCACATAGCACAGATTGGCCCCACTGGATTCCAGAGCGGCGGGGTCCAGTCCGCCGTTGTCGATGCCCACATAGCGGCAGGCGATTCCATTGTTCTCCAGGATGGTCCGGGGGCGGTCGTAGCCGGGGTTTTCCACAGCCGCGACGCTGCCATGCAGCAGAGTCGCCACCAGTCCCAGCAGATATTCCACCCCAGCGCCTACCACAACCTGCTCCGGGGAACAGACCACGCCCCGGTAAGAGCGCAGGTAATTTTCCAGCTCCCGGCGGAGTTCCGGGTCGCCCTGGCGGTGGCCGTGGCTGAGGAGACCGCTGCCGTTGTACAGCAGCTCCTTCTGGATGCGGCCCCAGGTGCGGAAGGGAAAAAGCGCGGTGTCCACCGCGCCGGTGGAGAGGTCAAATTTCGGAGCGGGCGCCGGAGGCGGAGGCGGCTCCTGTCTTGGAGCGGCCGTCTGAGGGAGTACGTCTGTGTACTCCAAAACAAAGAAGCCACTTTTGGCGCGGGCCTCCAGATAACCCTCCGCCACCAGCATCTGATAGGCGGTGTCCACAGTGTTGACGGCGACCGCCAGCTGCGAGGCGAGGCTGCGCTTGCCGGGAAGGCGGTCGCCGCGTTTCAGGCGGCCCGACTTAATCTGGGCGGCAAGGCTGTCGTAGAGCTGCTGGTAGAGGGGCCGGTCCGCGCCGGGGTCCAGGCACAGGGTCAGGTCAATCATGGCTTCCTCCAACTGATACCATAAAAAATTTATATTCTGGCAGTTTCAATGGGGCCAGATAGCGGTATAATAGCATCAATACAGCGCTCTGTCAAGAGAGCCAAAGGGAGGAAGCATCTATGAAGCTGAAAGTATCTTTGGAGCTGAACGCACCGTCCAGTCTGAAAAAGTATTTTACAACGCACAACATCGTACTGACCGGAGTGTTAGCGGCAGCCATTTTCGTGCTGACAAAATTCATCAGTATTCCCATCCCCAGCCCACTCGGCAAGACGGCCCTGTCCGTAGGGAACGCCATGTGTATCCTGTCCGCATTGCTGTTTGGACCTATCACCGGTGGATTGGCGGCAGGTATTGGCAACGCGCTGGTGGATCTGTCGGACCCTGCCTGGGCGCCTGAGTTCTGGATCACGTTCATCAATAAGTTTCTGATGGCTTTTGTGGCGGGGCTGATTATGCACAGGGTAAAGCTGGGCGGCGACAATCTCCGGGTGTGGTTTGCGGGACTGCTCGGGTCGCTGACCTACTGCCTGCTGTATGTAACAAAGAACATCATCAGCGGCGTTTTCGTCAAGAGCTTTACATGGGATGTAGCGGTCATGGAGACGCTGACGGTCAAGCTGCCGGTGACTCTGGCCAACGCGATTATAGCAATGGTCTGCGCCGCGCTCCTTTACATGGCGCTGAGACAGCCGCTGCGGAAAGCGCACGTCATAGCTGGGTGAGGCGGCATCAAAGAAACCGGGCTGTTCGGAGGGGCCCTCCAGTATGGTGCGAGCCGTACGGTCAAATGCAGACTTAAAAATGTTGGGCGCGGAACTTTGTTCCGCGCCCTTTGGCAGTTACAATGATAACAGATATTTCAACAGGGGAAGACACCGCAGGGCAATGGCCCATCGGGCGGATAAAAAGTTTTCTCTTGATACGTTTCTTTGTTCACAAAGAAACGTATCACTGCCTTTTACCGCGCAGCTCCCCGGTCAACGGCCACGATAACACGGCGGTTGGGTTCGGTGCCCATGGAGTAGGTAGTGACGCCGGGAACATCCTGAAGGGCTGCGTGGATCACATGGCGCTCGTAGGCGTTCATGGGCTCCAGGGTGACGTTGCGGTGGTACTTCACTACCTTGGCCGCCACCTTCTGCGCCAGGTGCTGAAGGCTCTGCTCACGCTTGAGCCGGTAGTTCTCCGCGTCCACATGAATGCGGACGCGTTTGTCGCTGCCGCGGTTAACGGAGTAGTTGGTCAGCTGCTGGATAGCGTCCAGAGTCTCGCCCCGGCGGCCAATCAGCGCGCCCAGCTTCTCCCCATCCAAAATCACCGTGTAGCGGTTTTCCTCCGCACTGTAGTAAACCTTTACCTGAGCCACACTGTCCATATGCTCCAGCAGTCCGGTAAGAAAAGTCACAATCTTCTGAGCCTTCTCGTCACTGCACGGCTCGCCCAAATCCACAGGGGCGGCGGGCGCTGCGGAAGCCTCCTCCACAACAGGCTTCGCCGTTTCCCGGCGCTCAGGCTTGGGGCGGGGAGGCTTCCTGGGACGCTCTGTGCGCTCTGGACGCTCCGCCCGGGCAGGCCGCTCGGGACGCCTCTCCTCCTGACGGGGCGCAGGCCTCTCCACGCGCTTTTCCACAACCGGAGAGACAGGCGTGGGTTTCTCCGCAGGTTTCATGACGGGCTTGGCCGGCTCATCGGGCGCCTCGTAGGTGACGCGCACCTTCGCCGGAGCCGCGCCGATTCCTAAAAAGCCCTTCTTGGCCCGCTCCAGAATCTCTACGGACACCTCGTCCCGGTCAAGGCCCAGCTGAGAAAGGGCCTTGCTGACGGCCTCATCCTCAGTCTTGCCGGTCATATCAATAAATTTCGTCTGCATAACGAATGCTTACTCCTTATCATCATAGCGGTCCGCCTTATAACTGCGGCCGCGGGCATAGGGACGTTCAGCGATGCGCCCGGCATCGTTGGTGGTAATCTTCTTCTCCGGAGACTTCTGGGGCTGCTTCTTCTTCCGGGGCTCCTGGGGCTGCTCGGCGGCGCGCTTTCTGGCCTCCTCCATGCGGAGCTGGCGGGCAGCGGCGCGCTTGGCCTCCCGCTCCTCCTCCTCCGCATTGATCTTTTTGGTATAATACCTGCCCAGGGTAGACTCGCGGATCATACCCCATACGCTGTTGGCAATCCAGTAGAGGCCCAGGCCGGCGGGCATGGAAAAGCAGACCCAGAGGCTCATGAGGGGCATCATCAGATTCAGAATCTTCATGGAGCCCTGCTGGGCCTGGGACTGGCCGTTGCTCTTGTTGAAAATAATGGTCTGTAAATAGCTGAACGCGGCAGCCAGAACAGGGATCAGGAGAAGACCGATCAGAGGCCAGTCAAACGAGAAATTAGAGAGCGCCTCCGAGGGCTGGCGGCCCAGGTTGATCTTGAAAAAGTCAAAGTTCATCTGGAGCAGCTTGTCCCCGGCTCCTTCAATGCCGCGCCAGTCGTACTTGTCCCAGTTGCGGGTGATGAAATCGGACAGGTACACCTGCTCATAGGCGTTGCGGATACCGCCGGAGATGCCGTCCACGTCATAGCCGATGGCGATGGCCGCCTCCCGCAGGGCGTCGCAGACCTCCTGGCTGAGGTTCATGAAGGACGTGATGGGCTGGCGGATGATGGCGTACAGGGGCACGATCACAAACATCGGCAGGAAGGACCACAGGCATCCGCCCATGGGGTTGACGCCCTCCTCCTGGTAGAGCTTGGCCAGCTCCTCCTGGTATTTCTGCTGATTCTTGGCATACTGCTTTTGCAGCTCCGTCTGCTTGTCGGTGAGCTTGCCCATGCGGACCATGCTGCGCTTGGACTTCATCTGGAAGGGCACCATAATCAGGGTGACGATCAGGCTGAAGAGGATGATGGACAGGCCGTAGGACCCGCTGATGGAGTACATCAGGCGCAGGAGAGCGGCAAAGGGTGTGGTAATGATTTTGCCCATTGAAAGTTTTTCCTCCAAGTAGAATCATTGAACTTACGGAACAGGATCATACATATCCCCCTTATGAAAGGGGTGGCATCGCAAAAACCGTTTCAGCGCCAGCCAGCTCCCCTTCCCCGCGCCATACCTGGTGATGGCCTCCACGGCGTACTGGGAGCAGGTGGGAATGAAACGGCACCGGGGCGGCAGCCCCGGCGAGATGTACTTCTGATAGAAGCGGATGGCCCATAGCAGGAAGCGGCGGATCATGTCTTCTCCGCCTCCTTCAGGAGGTTGAGCTGGCGGCAGGCCTTTTCAAAGGCGGCGGCCAGCCGGTCGTAGGGACCGTTCACAGCCCGGGAGCGGGCCACAAGGACAATGTCATAGCCCTGGCGCAGCCTGGGCTGAGCCAGACGGAAGACCTCCCGCAGACGCCGCCGGGCCCGGTTGCGCACCACGGCGCCGCCCAGCTTGGTGCTGACGGTGACGCCCAGGCGGTTGTGGTCCTGGCCGTTGGGACGGCAGTAGAGGACAAGAAAGGGGGTCACAGCGGAGCGTCCCTTGCTGTATATCCGGCGGAAGGTCCGGTTTTCCTTGATGGTGACGGTTTTTTTCATAACAAAGCGCCCTTCCTGTGCCAATGCGTACGCAGAATGGGGGCGGCAAACCAGTATCTGCCGTCCCCTCATCTATCCTATCTGCGATGCTGCAAGCTCCGCGAACCTCAATGGGTCAGGCGGGCGCGGCCCTTGGCGCGGCGGCGGGCGAGCACCTTACGGCCATTGGCGGTCCTCATCCGCTTGCGGAACCCGTGCTCCTTGGAGCGCTGGCGCTTCTTGGGCTGGTAGGTACGGAACATTTGCATACACCTCCTAAAATATGAATTGCTGAGCGGCGGGGCCGCTCTACTCGACGGCGGGCGGGCCGTTGACATCCGCCCCGCAGTTGACTATTTAGGCTTCCCGGCCTGCTGAGGCTGACAAGCGATAATTATTATACCGAAAAATTGGGTAACTGTCAACAGAAAAGTTTGCTGATTTGCAATCAATTTAGTTCTCCGTTAATCGCCATCAGGCATGTTTCCAACGCGCCGCGGCCTTCTTCGGGTACAATATCAGGGACGGTACCGGAAATACCGTTGTAGGTTCCATCTGTGTTGAACGTCAAACATGCCTCATACTCAACGATCAACCCCGAATAAGGAAGTGCCATATAATAGGGCTCAGTGCCTTTCCCGCTTCCTTTGGTCTTCGTGCCGACCAGCGTTGCAAAACCCGTCTCCTTGCAAAAACAAACAAACATATCCGTCGCAGAGTAGCAGTATTTGTCAACAAGTACCCATATCTTTCCGTGAAATTTGTCCGGCACATCAGTGCATCTCAGAGTCGATGATAGTTTTAAAAATATATCCATACTAGTTACCATGTCCGGCGAAATGTAAGGAAATTCTTTCTGCCATGAATCATCGGTATAGCGTGTGAAATTACCCCGGTTTTTATCAAATTCAGGCTCCACCCACAAATTCAGTGCTCCAGACTTGGCTGCAAAAAACAGATTAAATTCATATTCCTTTTGTGCCAGGAATGGCACAATCCCCACGCTCCAGGCGCTATCATTTCCGCCTCCATTTCCACGAACATCTATAATGAGATGTTCTTCCTGGGAGATACTTGAGAAAAAGTCCTCAAGCGCAGCCTGCGCAGCATCATCCCATAGGAGAAACGATTCAATTTTCAAATAAGGGACTTCTCCCCCTACATATCCAGTAGACAAATCTTGCGATATAACCGTCAATCCTTCTACGCTGATCGGCTCGTCCTTCTCCGGATCAGGATTGGAACCACCAGAACCCGGATAACGAAGTCGTTGTTCATATTGGTAGAAAAGCTCTGATTTAGGATTGCCAACAATTTTGCGTAGATTTTGATACGGAGCATTTTCGTAATCTTTCCAGATATCAAGCAGAGTGACGCGAAAATCAACCGAAACCGGAAACAGATGACCGACAGACTGGAACTCTCGCAGGCAGTCGTCAATCGTCTGGAGGAAGGAACCCTGCCAAATATATCCATAAGAAGCGTGGCCTTCCAAAATCTGGCGGTACTCCGCCTTTACTTCTTCCCAGTCGATCCCCAAATCCCGCTTGATTGCCTCAAGATATGGATAGTTCTCCTCCAGCAGCTGCCACATAGTATCATAATCATATAGAGCTTGCTCGGTGGAGAGAAGGAGTCTCATCATAGGGTCTGTCAGAAGCTCATCCTCAAAGGGAAATGGAAAAGATTCTATTTCCGTAAAGGCCAGCTCGCAGACCGGAGGGGCCGGGGGATACGGAGATATTTCCTCCTTTTCCTCTGCTTTGGCTCTGTCATCAGAGGGCGGCGGCTCCTGTTCAGATTGCTCCAACGCGGGAGGGTCTTCCATGATATTTTGTGATTCCATGCTTGCCTGACAGCCGCACAGTAGCATCACTGCTATTACAGCACAACAAATCAGCTTCACATTCATAGGCACTCCTCTCAATGAAAAATCGCCATTGTATATGTTAAAAGGAAGTCAAAGCCTGAACGTGATAACCATTTCACGGCGAGAGGCAGAGACTTCCAATACACAGTATAGCATAGGACGCGCAACAGTGTCAAGGAGCAGCAGAGTGTGTAACAGGGAAATCAATTTCTGACGCACAATTTTCAGAATAGCAGAATCCGTGTAGGGGCGGATATCATCCGCCCCTACAAAATTGAATTCCCTGGAGTATGTGACAGGGGCGTTGAACGAGCAGCCTTTGCTTCACGCCCTTCCAGAGGCTCAGGCTGTTTCGTAGCTTCGCCGGAATACATGTATCTTAAAATCAATCATACAATCCATCTGCCCTATCTCCGCCAGCCGCTGCGCACCGTCCTTAGACGTTTTCCAATAATACGGCGTCATCTGAAACAGCGCATGGATGTCCTCCTGACTGGGCAGATGAACCGTGTAATTGACCGGAACAATCCGTTCATACGAAAACCCCTCATAAGGCGTCTCCTTCTCCTCATTGAGGTAAGGCCGTTCATACAACGCTTCCTTCAATTCCCACAGATGCCTCGCCCCAGGCACTACATACAGATACGCCCCGCCGGGCCTCACCACCCGCCGGAATTCCTCAATTGCCAGCGGCGAGAACACATTCATCAGCAGGTCCACACTCCCGTCCGCCACTGGCAGCCGGTAAGCGGACGCCACCGCGAACTCGATGCCAGGATACCGCTTCGCCGCCTTTTGCAGCGCGGCCTTGGAGATATCGACTCCCGCAATCTGAGGAACCTTCCCAGCCTCCAGCAGCGCATCCCGGACTCCGCCGGTGTAGTACCCCTCTCCGCAGCCTGCGTCCAGAACCGCCGGGGCAGGCCCGGCCAGCTCCGCCGCCAGGGTTTGCAGCGCCTCCCGCAGCGGCTGATACCAGCCCTTCTCCAGGAACACCCGCCGGGCAGCAACCATGCCCTTGTCATCTCCAGGCGTTTTTGAGTGTTTCCGGTTCACCGGCAGGAGGTTCACATATCCCTCCCTCGCCCGGTCAAAGCAGTGTCCGGCGGGACACCGCAGGCCCACCGGGGTCTCCGTCAGAACGTCCCCGCACAGGGGACAGCAAAATTGTGACATGGCTGCTCCTCTACGCCGTCCGGGTGACGTCGTTGATCCACCGCTTGCTGTGGAAACGGAGCAGGCCCAAAGGACACTTGCAGATATTTTCCGCCTGCATCGCCACGCACACCAGCCATGTGGGCGCGTCCAGCGCCAGCCCCAACAGGGCCATCAAAGGAACCGCCACCAACCACAGCGGCCCAATGTCAATCAGCGCGGCTGTCCGCGCGTCGCCTCCGGCCCGGAGCACGCCGGTGATGTTGGTGATGTCAAAGGCCCGCATGGGCATGAACACGGCATAAATAACCGTCAGGCAGGCCGCGGCTTCCGCCGCGCCGGGCGTAAGCTGAAACAGCGGAAACAGCACCGGCTGGAAAAACGTTGGCAGCAGGGCCAGCATGAGGACCATCACGACGCCCCCCACCAGCATGGAGGCCAGCAGCAGCGTCCAGCTGACGGAGTAGACCCGCTCCCTGTCGTGCCCCAGGCCGATTTCCTTGCCCACGATGACGGCGGCGGAGGCTGCCAGACCGAAGCAGACCACGGTGGCCAGCTTGTCCACGTTGCCGATGAGGGCGTAAGCGGCCAGCATGTCCTGACTGTTGTCCATGTGGCCCATGATGACGGTGAGCATGGAGGTCCCCAGGCTCCACATGGCCTCGTTGCACACCACCGGCGTGGAGTAGCGGATGAACCGCCGCAGAATATCCTGTCCCGGCAGCAGGATGCACCACAGGCGCAGCGGCAGGCGCTTGCTGCGGAAAGCGAAGGCCAGCGCCACAATGAATTCCACAACCCGGCTGGACAGGGTGGCCGCCGCCGCGCCGGTAACGCCCATAGCAGGAGCGCCGAAGTGTCCGAAAATCAGCACGAAGTTCAAAAATGTGTTGACGCACATGGAGATGCCGAACAGAATCATCCCAAAGGCGGGATACTCGGTACTGCGCTGAACGCCGGCGTAAACGCTGCTGACGCTGTTAAAGATATAGGAGAAGCCCACCAGCCGGATATAATTCACCGCCAGCTGTACCAGCTCCTCATTGGGTGTGATAAGCCGCAGTACCTGGGCGGGAAACAGGAACGTAATCAGCGCAACCAGAGTGGAAAACCCTGTAGCCGCGTACAAGGCAACACCCAGACAGCGGTTGATGTTCTCGGTGTCCCCTCTGCCCCAGTACTGGCTGACCAGTACGGCCATGCCGCTCTGGAAGCCGAAAAGCACCACCTGAATAATGAACACCGGCACGTTGGCGGCGGTGACCGCCGCCATTTCCGCATTCCCCAGCAGCCCGACCATGAAGATGTCGGCGAAGCCCAGGGAAGTAGTGATGATATTTTGCAGGACGACCGGCGCGGTCAGCGCCGCCAGATTTTGATAGAATCCTTCCTCCTGCCGTAACGCGCGAAACATGAGATACCTCCTTGAATCAAAAAAGTTAAAGTTTAGGGCCGCCCTTTGCAAAGGGCGGTGGGGTCCAGGGGCAAAGCCCCTGGTGGGTTTGAGCAAAGCCCAACTTTCAATCGTTCCCTTATAACATAGGAAACCGCTTCGTCTTATGCGCCAGCAGCGCATCCGCCAGCGCGTCAATATCCTCCCGTGCGGTCTCCGGCCCGAAGCTGACCCGGACAACCCCAGCTGCGGTCCTCTTGTCCAGACTCATGGCGGTCAGCACATGGCTGGCCTTCCCGCGGTGGCAGGCCGACCCGGCGGAGATGCAGACGCCCTGCTCCCCCAGCTCGCCTACGATGTTCTGGCTGGGATACCCCGGCAGGGAGACAGACAAAATATGCGGCGCGTCCCCCGGCCCGATGAACCGCAAATCCGGAATTCCGCCCAGCCGCTCCCTGGCGTAGGCACTGCACGCCGCCAGATGCCGGAAAATCTCCTCTTTCCGCGCCGCCCGCAGCTCCACCGCTTTCGCAAATCCGGCAATCTGCGCTGTGGCCTCGGTGCCGGGCCGCAGCCCGGCCTCCTGCCCGCCGCCAAACAGCAGCGGCAGCGTATTTTTCGCCCTGCCCCCAATATACAGCGCGCCAATGCCCTTCGGCCCACCGATCTTGTGAGCGGAGAGGGTGATATAGTCCGCCCCCAGGCTTTTTGCCGTAAAGGGCACCTTCAAAAATCCCTGCACCGCGTCCGTATGCAGAAGCGCGGGACGGTCCTTCAGCCCGGCGGCGATTTCCTCCACCGGGAACCGCGCCCCCGTCTCATTGTTCACCAGCATCACGCTGACCACCGCCGTGTCCTCCCGGACCTCGGCAAGGACGGCTTCAGCGGAAATGCGTCCCTCTCCGTCCGGCCTGACGTAAGAGGCGGTATATCCCTCCTGCTCCAGCCGCTTCACGCACTGGAGCACCGCGCTGTGCTCCACAGCGGTGGTGACGATATGCTTCCCCACCCGGCGGTTCTGATGCAGCGCGGCCCGGATAGCCCAGTTGTCGCCCTCCGTGCCGCAGGAGGTGAAAACAACCTGCTCCGTCTTGCAGTCCAAGGCGCTGGCAATCGCGGCGCGCCCCTGGTCCACCAGAGCTTTCGCGTCCCGGCCCAAGGGGTACTGGGCGGAGGGATTGCCGAACTGTTCCGTCAAGACCGACAGCATCACCTGAGCTGCTTCTGGAGAAACAGGCGTTGTGGCGGCGTGATCCAGATAGTGCATAAAGCGTCTCCTTTACTTCTCCGCCGGACGGCGGGGCTTTGTCTGGGCAATAATTCGCTGAAATCTCGCCTGACTGGGCAGGCCGGACTGCTTTTCCTTGGGAGGGAAACCGGCTTCAAACGCCGCCGCATCCTCCCGGCTGAACTGAAAAGCGCCGCTTTCCTCAAAATACCCGGCGCAGTCCGCCAGCGCCCCCGGCTGGAGCTGGAACGCCTGGAGCGATGCAGCATACATACCCTCCGAAGTCCCGATGCCGTACCGTTCCGCCGGAACAAAGCCGAAACGGCTGTAGTAATCCGGGTCGCCCAAAATGAGGATGGCGGCATAGCCCAGCTCCCGGGCCAGGGCCCTGGTGTGCTCCACCAGCCGTCCGCCGACGCCCTGTCCTTGGAACGAAGGGGCCGAAGCCAGAGGGCCGAAGCAGAGGACTTCCTGCTCTCCGCCCCGGTCCAGGACGATCTTGGCTTTTGTATACATGATGTTTCCAACAACCTGACCATTATGGACAGCCACATAGTTCAGTTCCGGAACAAAGTCCGGGGATTTTCGGAGGATATGAGCCAGGTAATGCTCGTCACAGCCGGGAGCATAGTGGTTCCAGAAAGCGTCCCGGGTCAGCTCCTCCACCGCGCGGCAGTCGGCGGGACGCTCGGGACGGAGTTCAATCGGCAGCATAAGTAATATCTCCTTGTGGAAAACTCCCGCTTGTCAGGGGGAGAAATGTATATTATAATAAAAAACACTGTGAAAGGAAAAAGAAAACCATGGAACAGACCAACCTGCAAATTCTCCCCTACACCCGTGAGCGGATTGAGGATGTGCTGGACTTCGAGCGCCGCCTCCGGGAGGAGGAAGACTTCTGGGGCTGGGAGATTGACGGGGCGTATATGGAAGCAGTGGAGAAGAGCTTCTCTGACTCCCGGTTCTCTCATTCCATTTCCCTGCTGGCCTATGCAGACGGCAAGGTGATGGGGCGGATTGACTCCACCCTGATTTGCAGCCGCTTTGACGGCTCGGTAAAGGCGTATCTGGACTGGATCTGCGTCCTGCAAAGCCAGCGGCACAGGGGGATAGCCCAGGCCATGATGGCCGAACTTCGCCGCCGGCTGAAGGAAGCCGGGGCGGACACTCTCATTGGCCTCATCGCATCCAATCCGGAGTCCCAGCGGTTCTACCGCGCTCTAGAAAAGGCGGAGATCAGGGACGAAGGCATCTGGATCGACCTGTAAAGGAGGACACCTATGAACATTATCATGGAAAAAGCCGCCGCCCAGGACCTGGACGCCGTATCCGCGCTGTATGGAGCGGTATGCGATTATCTGGCGGACAAGCCCTTCAACCCGGGCTGGCGGCGGGACATCTTCCCTGCGCGGGAGGATGCAATACAGTATTTGAATGCGGACGGTCTCTGCATCGCCCGTGCCGGCGGTGAGATCGTGGGTTCTATCTCCCTGACGCCAGACGCGGATGGCGTCCCCTGCATCCATGAGGCGGCAGTCCATCCAGAACACCTCCGTGAAGGGGTTGGTACGGCTATGCTGGATTTCGCTGCAAAACGGGCGGCGGAGTTGGGTGCGGAGACCCTCCGCCTCTACGTCTGGGAGGGCAATACACCCGCTATCCGGGCCTATGAGAAAAGCGGCTTTGTCTGCCTTGGGAAAAAAGACATCGGCCTGAGCGAGTTCGGCCTGGAATGGTTTTACCTGTACGAAAAGCCGCTGGGCGAATAATTTTCCTCAGCTGACAGTCTGATTTTTTATGATACCATACCAAAGCAGAAAACGCAAGTTGCAGTTTTACGGCTTCGGCAGTTTCTACAGAAGCACGTTGATACAGCAGTCATAGCACATGCTATGATCCGCTCGGCACATTAGAATTTGAGAGAAAAAATTGATGAAGACTATTTTTATACACGGTTCGGGCCATAAGTCAACAAGTTGGAATGAAACAATTTCATATACGGAAAACAATAGAGAGATTTTTTGTCCAGACTTATCTTCAATTCTTAATGGCAAGGAAGCTAGTTATAAAAATTTATATTCTTCATTAACTGCGGTTCATTTGTGGCAAAATGACGCAGGCTTGGGGGGCGGTGATCAACCAGCAGGAGGGAACCAAAGCAGGAGCGTCCAGGGGATGACTTGGGCGCCGCCAACAAGCTGCGCCGGGTATATACCGGGGCATTGCTCGCTACTATCAACGCCTATCATGCGGGTTGAAAGCCGCTTGCGTTAGTGCTATACTTGGTTCGTGCTAATTTGACAAACCCCAGTTTGCGGAGGAAATTGTATTATGGAAGTGACGATAGCGGAACTGGAAGCTTATTTATTTGACCATTACAGGAATGGTGGGATCGATCAAAGTTTATTTATGAAACTCGTAGAAGAAATTGGTGAAGTGGCCGAAGTTCTAAATAAAAAAGCAGGAAGGAAAAAGCCAGATAGTCAGGATTTACAAGCTCAACTGGGTAACGAACTGGCGGATGTGATACATTACGCTGTTGCCATTGCTGCACTAAATGGCCTTGATATAAATAAATTTATAATAGAAAAAGATAAGATAGCTTCTGTAAAATACAACCATAGAATAAATTTGGAACAGTTTACCATTAACAAGAGAAACGAGAAGTCAGATTGCTGAATTTCAGTTTAACGGAGCTCTTTCTCTTTTTGGGTGAAATCCCCGACTTTAGCCCAAATATTAAACAAACATTATAGCGAAGCAAAATAAAAGCCTGCCGCATTTATAGGATTGAGAAGCAAAGGTTCCGGTTTATCGGGCAGTCACATTTCAGAGCGGCTGCCTCTTGGGATATTTGAACGGATCGTTTGACCAAACGCTATGGAACAACATAAATCTGACAAGGGAGGCCCCATGAACATTGCCATCTGCACCTTGGGCTGTAAGGTAAATCAATACGAAACCCAGGCTATGGAGCGGGAGCTGGCCCGGCGGGGCCATACTCTGGTCCCCTTCGAGGCCCCGGCGGACGCATATATTATCAACACTTGCACCGTCACCGCCGTCAGCGACAAAAAATCCCGGCAGACGATCCGCCGGGCGCGGAAGCAGTCCCCTGACGCGGTGGTGGCGGTATGCGGCTGCTATCCCCAGACCCACCCGGAAGATGTGAAGGGCCTGGACGTGGACCTTATCGCCGGGACAGGGGACCGGATGAAATTCCTGGACCTGCTGGAGAAGGCCGTCCGGGAGAAGGAGCCAGTGGTAAACCTGGACGAAGCCCTGCGCCGCCGGGAGTTCGAGGTCCTGCCCGCCGGAGGTCTGGCCGCCCGGACCCGGGCCATGCTGAAGGTGGAGGACGGCTGTACCAACTTCTGCGCCTACTGCATCATCCCCTATGCCCGGGGGCCGGTGCGGTCGCTGCCGCTGGAGACGGCGGCGGATGAGGTCCGCCGTCTCAGGGCCGAGGGCTACCGGGAGATTGTGGTCACGGGAATTGAGATATCCTCCTGGGGCCGGGACCTGCCGGGGAAGCCGGAGCTCATCGACCTGCTGGAGACCGTCTGCCGGGAGGGCAAAGGGCTGCGGGTGCGGCTGGGGTCCCTGGAGCCCCGGACCGTCACGGAGGATTTCTGCCGCCGCGCAGCGGCGCTGCCGGAGCTGTGCCCCCATTTTCATCTGTCCATGCAGTCCGGATGTGACGCCACCCTGCGGCGGATGAACCGGAAATATGATACCAAGCGATATAAAGAGAGTGTGAATTTACTGAACAAATACTTTGACCGCCCCGCAATTACTACAGATTTGATCGTAGGATTTCCTGGGGAAACGGAGGAGGAGTTTGCCGCCACACTGAAACACATCCGCGCCTGCGGCTTCGCGGAGATGCACATTTTCCCCTATTCCATCCGCCCCGGCACTCCGGCAGCGGAGATGGAGCAGGTCCCGAAGCCTGTCAAGGAGGCCCGCGCCGCCCGCGCCGCCGCTGTGGCGGACGAGCTGCATCAGACCTACCTGCAAGGCTGCGTGGGGCAGGTGTATGAGGTGCTGTACGAACAGGCTGTAAACGGCATGTATCAGGGCCACGCTCCCAACTATATGGTTGTTGCGGCACAGAATGGTGGACTGCGCAATCAGATCCTCCCTACCCGCATCGTGGGTGTGCGGGATGGGGCGCTGCTGGGGGAGCTGTGCTAGAAGCATAAAAGGACCGCCAGCCGGACTACACCGGCTGGCGGTTTCTTATCCCTCCGCGCCCTGCATCTCTTCCCACAGCGCGTCCAGCTTCTCCCGGACGGCCTGCATGGCCCTGCTGCGGCAGTCCTCCATATTCAGCACGCCGCCGGCGGACGCCAGCGCGTAGGGGTCCAGCAGCGTCACCCGGGAACCGGTCAGCAGCGCCCGTTCCTGGCGGTAGTACATATCCCGCTGGCGTTCCGACAGATCAGAGCGGAAAATCTCGGAGTCGGGCCGCTTGTACTTCTGCGCAATATGTTCCAGTCCCTCAATGAACGGATAGGAGCTGTTTTCCCGGTGGGCGGCGGCGTAGTAGTCCTCAATGGTCTTTTTCGCTTCCATCGCAGGCTGGGCATATGCCCGGATGTAGGTCTGCGCCATAATGGAGTTGTCCGGATCGACGGCGGCGTACTTGTTGACGTTCAGCTGCTGGCTGAACTCTCCGGCGCGGAACCGGGCGATAATCTCCGGTACGCCCACCCGCACGGCGGCGGAGAAGCGGTCGGTCTCCTCCTGGCTGGGTTCCGGACGTCCCGGAAGCTTGACCACGCCCATCGGCTCCTGATGGGGGTTGTATGCGGCGGAGTACTGCGAACAGGCAGGACAGCACTGTTTCTTCACCTCGTCCAGCGCAGCGTCATCCAGCGTCTGTCTGGAATCCAGAGGCGACAGATGGCCGTCCGCGTAGTCCACACCGGCGTCCCCAGTGATTTTGAGGTGGTCATAGAGATTTTTCCCGTTGTCCCCGGCGTTCAGGGCGTTTTCAACGGACTCCGCCAGCTCCTCATCCTCCAACCCGGAGACATGGATGGTATAGGACTCATCCACCGTCAGCCGGAAAGCGGCGTCTGGTGGGATGTCAATGCCATTCTGAGCAAAAAGCTCCTGTATGGACTGGCTGATCTGCTCCCGGCAGGACTGGTTCGCCTTCAGGGTGGCGGAGGCCAGAGTGGGCGCGCCATCGGGGAAGGCGTAAGGGTTGCCAATTTGCAGATGTCTCCCGCCGTTCAGCAGGTCCAGCTCCTGGTCGTAGGCCCAGGCCCGCTCATCCTCCGACAGGTCCGCCCGGAAATAAGGGGACTCCGGGTTCTTGTATTTGTCCCAGATGTGGGCGCTGGGGTTCTTGCAGGCTTGGTTTTCCGCGTGCTCGTCCGCGTAATACGCCTTGATTGCGTTGACATACTCCTGCGTGACCCTGTTGAACTCCCCGGCAAAGGAAGTGAAAGCCGTGGCCTGACTGCTGCCGGACGTCTCCCCGGTGACGGCATCGACGGCGTTCCCCTGATTGGCAAGCGACTCCCTTGCTTCCGGGGAGACAGAGAATTCGTCCCGAACGGAGGCGGGAGAAGCCTGCTTCTCTGTCTGCGCAGCGGGAAGCTGCGTCCGGGTGTATACTGTGCGCCGGCTGGGGTCAGTGGTGATGTTGATATCCATATGAGTTTTCCTCCTGCGCTAAGCTCTGATAACTTGACTATCGGCAATTCTGGCGCAAAAATAATATGATCCAAGGCATTCCAATGAAAAATCGCAGCGCCAACCGGACCTCCCGGCTGGCGCTCTGCATCATTACATCTGAACAACTTCCTCGTCCGGCTTCCGACAGGCGGCGACGGACTTCACGTGCAGCACCGGGCCGTCACCCTCGTAGGGGTCCCAGTGCTCCACGGCAACCTCGGCGGTGACCTCCACCCACGCCCGCTCAGGGATCCCGCTCACATCATACCCGATGCAGGCCAGGGCCAGAAACGTCATATCATCCGCGCAGCAGACCATCGCAAACCGCCCAGGGGTAAAGTACCGCCCATACTGGGGCGGCTTGCACATAATCGCCCGGTAGACTACTGTCTTCCCTGCGTACATCTGCGGATTATCCATGATCTCCACATACCACAGCCCATAGTCCTCATCCGGAATCCTGATGACCGGCTGGTCCAGGTCAAAGGCGGAGACGGTGCCGTCCATATAGTCCTCGCTCTGGCCGTTCTCCCGCTCCAGGTAGATGTCCGCGCGGCGGTTCACCAGACGCAGGTTCTTCTGCCGCAGGGAGGCACAGATTTCATCCGTGCAGCGGTTAATGCAGATCATGTCCGCGTTGCGCAGTTTCTCCATCATGAGGGACGCCATATTCCTGGCGTACATGTCGAATGTGGGGCCCTCCACCGTGGCAATGATCTGATACAGCGCCCAGCTCTGCGGCATGGAGTTGACATAGAAATCCTGGATCTGCCACATGCCGTTGAACTCAACGATAATCTGCACAGCCCGGCATTTCCTCCGCTCCGCCTCCAGAAACTCCGGCGTCAGCGCCTCCTGGTTGTCCACAGTCAGTACTGTCACGTTGCGCAGCAGCTTCTGGTCATATTCCGCCTCGCCCTCCTCGCATTGCAGCAGGAGCGTGCGGTCCTCCGCGGCGAAGCCGTCGGAGAGGATGCTGTTGATAAAGCTGGTCTTGCCGCTGTCCAGAAACCCGGCGATGAGATAGACAGGATAGACTTTCTCCTGGGCCATATCACACCTCGAAGAGCGCCTTCAGCCCAGCCTCATCCAGCTTTCCGCCGATCACGCACAGCCTTCCGGTATAATCGGCGGGTCCCGTGCGGACCTGATGCTCCTCGGGCACATAATCGAAGTGCAGCCACGCTCCATCTCCGGCGGACACGATGCCCTTGGCCCGCAGCACCGCGCCGTACTTCCCGCTGTCCAGCCCGGTCAGGATGCTCTCCAGCTTCTCCGCCGTGAAGGTATGCGTTGTCTCCGCGCCCCAGCTGGCAAACACCTCATCAGCGTCATGGCCGTGATGGTGGTGGTGATGACCATGATCGTGGCCGCAGCATTCGTGGTCGTGATGCTCGTGATGGCAGCCATCATGCTCCTCATGACTATGATGGCATTCATGTTCCCCTTGCTCGTGATGATGCTCGTGGTCATGATGATGGCCGCAGCCGCATTCGTGGCCGTCCTCATGGTCATGATGGTGGTGATGACCGCCGCAGACGGGGCAGGTTTCTTCCTCAGCCAGCAGGTCGGCGGCCAGTGTGTTGCCCTTCTCCATGGCGGCGAGGAGCTGCCCGCCGGTGAGCTGGTCCCACGGCGTGGTGACGATGGGCGCGGACTCGTTTTTCTCCCGCAGCAAAGCTACCGCCGCTTCCAGCTTCTCCCCATCCAGCTTCTGGGTGCGGCTGAGGATGATGGCCCCGGCGTACTGGACCTGATTGGCGTAGAATTCGCCGAAATTCTTCAGGTATGTCTTTGCCTTGCCCGCGTCGGCCACGGTAACCGCACAGCCCAGCTCCATCTCCGGCGTCTGCGCCGCCACGTCCTGGACGGCACGGATCACATCGGACAGCTTGCCCACGCCGGATGGCTCGATGAGGATGCGGTCCGGATGGAACTGCTCCATGACCTTTTTCAGCGCCTCACCGAAATCCCCCACCAGAGAGCAGCAGATGCACCCGGAGTTCATCTCCGAAATTTCAACCCCCGCGTCCTTCAGAAATCCGCCGTCGATGCCGATTTCACCGAACTCATTTTCAATCAGGACGATTTTTTCGCCCTTCAGGGCCTCGTCCAGCAGCTTTTTGATAAGGGTTGTCTTGCCCGCGCCCAGGAAGCCGGAAATCACGTTAACTTTTGTCATAGGGAAATACGCCTCTTTCTAAAAATATGATCTTTTCTATCATATCCTTTTTTTCGAAAAATGCAAGTGGTTTTTGTGGAATTTGGTGGAAAAAATGAGACAAAATTTCCAATCAGCTTTCCAAATCCTCCCGCAGCAGTCCGTACAGGCAGAGGTCCGCCCAGCCGCCCGCGTTGTCTCCGATATGGCTGCGCTGGACGCCCTCCAGCTTCATGCCCAGCTTTTTCATCAGGGAAACCGACTTCACCCCGTCGATGGTCTCCGCCATGATCTTATGGGCGTTCAGCCGGCTGAAGGCGTATTCGATTATTGCGGAGCAGGACTCATAGGCGTAGCCCTGCCGCCAGTACGCCCTGTTGAAGATCCAGCCGATCTCATAGACGTCCTCCGCCGGGTCCTCCCCCATCGACTTGAAGAGGATGTAACCGACGGCCTTGCCGGTGTCCTTGAGGACGGCGGCCACGGCTCCTTTTCTGCCGATGCAGAATTCCTCCAGGAATTTCTTTGTTTTCTCAAAGTCATAGGGCGGCTCGCAGAGCTTCATCGTCTCCGCGTCGCCGAAAATCTCGTGCAGGTCCGCCGCGTCCTCCGGTGTGAAGTCACGGACGAGCAGGCGTGTGGTTTTTAGATACATGGCAGCTCCTTTCATCATCGCTCCCGCGCGCAGTATATGCAGGCATTGAACGCCGCCTGTGAATACTGCTTTTCATTCCGCCCGGCGGATCACGCCGCCGCCGGCCACCAGATCCCCCTGATAGCACACCAGCGACTGCCCCGGCGTCACCGCCCGCTGGGGTTCGTCGAATTCCATCCGCACCCCGCCGTCCGGCTCCGGATACAGCGTCCCGGACGCCTCTGTCTGACTGTAGCGTGTCTTCGCGGTGACGGCCTGCGGGCCCGCCTGGGGCGGCAGGGAGACCCAGTTGAACTCCTCCGTCCATACCGTCCGGCTGTACAGCGCCTCCTCGTCCCCCAGCACCACGGTGTTGGACGCCCCGTCCTTCCGCAGCACGTACAGAGGCCGGTCCGCGCTGACGCCCAGGCCCCGGCGCTGGCCGGTGGTGTAGCGGGGAAGCCCCCTGTGCCGTCCCAGCGTCCGGCCCGACGTGTCCACAAAATCCCCGGGGAGCATCTCCACACCGCCGTACCGGACCAGAAACCCGGCATAATCCCCGTCGGGGACGAAACAGATATCCTGGCTGTCCGGCTTGCCGGCGTTGCCGAAACCGGCGGACGCCGCGACGCGCCGGACAGCGGGCTTGTCGTACGCCCCCACCGGCAGCAGCAGGCGGCTCAGCTGGGCCTGCGTGAGGGGATAGAGGAAGTAGGTCTGGTCCTTTCTCCGGTCCTTCGCCCGCAGCAGCCGCCAGCGGTCCAGCGCCCCGTCATAGTCCACCCGCGCATAGTGTCCCGTGGCAATGTAAGGAATGTCCAGCTCGCTGGCGCGGCGCAGCAGCGCGTCGAATTTGATATAGCGGTTGCACTGGACGCAGGGGTTGGGCGTCCGCCCGGAGCGGTAGCTCTCCACAAAATCATCCATCACCTGCCGCCGGAAGGCGCCGCTGAAATTGAACACATAGTGGTCCATCCCCAGCTTCCAGCAGGCGGCGCGGGCGTCCTCCACCGCCTCCAGGGAGCAGCACGTCCCCTCCAGGGGCTCCCCGATCTCCCCGTTGTCATACAGCCGCAGGGTGCAGCCCACAGGCTGGTACCCTGCCTCCCGCAGCAGCAGGGCGGCGGCGGCGCTGTCCACGCCGCCGCTCATCCCCACCAACACCTTTTTTTGCTCCATGGTATTCCTCCCGCGGTCAGTCCAGGTACTTCTGTGTGAACGCGTCCTTCTTCAGCGCGTCTGACAGCTCCACCAGCGTCCGGTTGAACCCGCCGTATATGTCGATGACCCCGAACACCAGCGGCTCCTTCATACGCTGGGCGGGCAGCTTCCGGTTGGGCAGGGAGACCGTGACAGCGGTGCCCGCTCCCGGCGTGGAGGTCATCAGCACCGTGCCGCCGTGCTCCGCCGCAATCCTCCGGCAGATGGGCAGCCCCAGCCCCAGGCCGTGGGGCGGCGGGTCCTGCCGTCCAGGCAGGCGGCAGCGGTCGAAGGCGGCGGCCAGCTCCTCCGGAGTCATGCCCACGCCGGTGTCCGTCAGGACCAGCCGTACAAACTCCCGCTCCACCTTCACCTCCAGCGTGACCTTCTTCTCATCCGGCCGGATAAACTTGAAGGCGTTGGACAGCAGGTTCAGCAGCATCCGCTCCAGCCGTTCCCTGTTCATAGCCAGGATATGGGCCCGCTTCTCGCTGCGGAACTCCGTCTGAATACCCAGCAGCTCCGCCGGGACCTCCACCCGGTCCATCACGTCCCGGCAGAAGCCGACGATGTCGTCGTTGCTCAGCCTGACCTCCGGCGGCTGTCCGGCCTCCGCCGCGTCGGCCAGGTTGTTGGTCAGGCGCAGGATGCGGTAATAGCTTTGGCACAGCACCGCCGCGTCCAGGTCGGTCTTTCTGTCCCCGTCCCGGGCGTCCGGCGGGGCGAGGCGCGAGAGCGCGCTGTGGATATTTCCCAGGGACAGGCGAAGCTGGCTGGACACCTGCTGCAGGACGCCGTTCAGCTCCTTCTCTTCCGCCTGCGGACTCTCCTGTTTGCCGGTCTCTTCATGAAAAAGCATATCAGACATGCGGCACCTCCTGCCAAATAGTCTGCGCCTTGGGGCGGAAAAAAGCGTGGTAATTTCTCCCGCAGCTTTCTCGGGTCCTTCTGGCACAGCAAAGTTGCAATAATTTCAGAGCCATCATAACAAAATTTTGTCGAAATTACAAGAAATTCTTTTAGAGGAACAATTTTCCCCAAAAAAAACTTTTCTTTTGGATTTTGCCGGTGTATAATATCTCCAGGATACCATATGATTTATTTGACGAAGATTCCAACAAAATTTGAGAGGAGTTTTTATTATGAGCATCAAAGTTGGCATCAATGGGTTTGGCCGGATTGGCCGCATGGTCTTCCGCGCCAGCGTCAACCACCCCGAGATTGAGATCGTTGGCATCAACGACCTGTGCCCCGCCGATTACCTGGCCTATATGCTGAAGTATGACACCATGCATGGTCAGTTCGAGGGCTCTGTCTCCGCTACGGAGAGCGCCATCGTCGTCAACGGCAAGGAGATTCCCATTTACGCCAAGCGCGATCCCGCCGAGATTCCCTGGGGCGAGCTGGGCGCTGAGTATGTGGTGGAGTCCACCGGCCTGTTCCTGACCAAGGAGAAGAGCGAGGCCCATCTGAAGGCCGGCGCCAAGAAGGTCATCATGTCCGCTCCCTCCAAGGACGACACCCCCATGTTCGTATGCGGTGTCAACCTGGATAAGTACACCCCCGACATGAACTTTGTCTCCAACGCCTCCTGCACCACCAACTGCCTGGCTCCCATCGCCAAGGTTCTCAACGACAAATGGGGCATCACCGATGGCCTGATGACCACCGTTCACTCCACCACCGCCACTCAGAAGACCGTTGACGGTCCTTCCCTGAAGGATTGGCGGGGCGGTCGCGCCGCTGCCGGCAACATCATCCCCAGCTCCACCGGTGCCGCCAAGGCTGTGGGCAAGGTCATTCCTGAGCTGAACGGCAAGCTGACCGGCATGTCCATGCGTGTGCCCACCCTGGACGTGTCCGTGGTGGACCTGACCGTGAACCTGGCCAAGCCCGCCAAGTATGATGAGATCTGCGCCGCTATGAAGGCCGCCTCCGAGGGCGAGCTGAAGGGCATCCTGGGCTACACCGACGAGGCCGTTGTCTCCGCCGACTTCCTGGGCGACACCCGCACCTCCATCTTCGATGCCGGCGCCGGCATCGCCCTGACCGATACCTTCGTTAAGGTCGTCTCCTGGTACGACAACGAGATTGGTTACTCCAACAAGGTGCTGGAGCTCATCAAGCATATGTATTCTGTTGACCACAAGTAATTGGATTTTTTTCGAGGGACCTCTCCAAGCCGGAGAGGTCCCTTGCTGTTTTTGGCCGCTTGTCCGGCGTGGTTTCTGCCGCCTCCGGCGGCGGGGGAGTTGTTTCTTGCACGATGGCCCGGGCTTGCGCAGCCCGGACCTGCGGTTACTTTTGTCTTGTGACAAAAGTAACCAAAAACACACCAGAACCTACGGTTCTGGACTCCCTTCTCGGTGATGCCTGCGGCATGACCTCGGCGGGGGATTCTCGGACACGCCTGCAAATGAAGAGCTGCTCTGCCCCGTGAACAAGAGGTCCTTCGGGCATCTGATCTAGGAGACTGGTAATATTCCGACTCCGGCTGACGCCCTGTTAAAGGGACAGAGCCTTCTATGGGGGCGTTCTGTCGCTGGATGTTTCTGGTCTGATACATCTGTGTAGGGGCGAGCATTGCTCGCCCGCGCACCGAAGAACTGCTCTGCGCTATCAATGGTTCTGCCTGCACACCGCCGGTCCGCTTCGCGCTAACAATCGCTGCACCCGTAGGGGCGGATATCATCCGCCCGCAATCCAAAAGGCTGATCTGCGGTCACGGCGATGGTGCGCAGCTCATATAGAAGCGGCGCAGCAGCGACCCGCCACCGTTAGAACCCGTGGGTAGCCGCAGAAGACCGGCGCGCCAACGAAGGCATCCAATCAGAACAAACCGGGGTTTCGTCGGAGGGCAAATAATCCCCAATATTCAGGGGTTCTCAGGGGGTCCGCCCCCTGAGCGTGCTTTTGGTACTTTTCCCACGGGGGAAAAGTACGCCCCCGTCCCACCCGGGACAAAAAGGGCGGCGGGGCCGAAGCCCCGCCCGTTCATTCCAGATCCACGCTGATGTGGTCCGTCCCATGGGCCTCGAACTCGCCCATGTACTGCTCCATGCGGTCCATGACCTCATCATAATTCTCCGCAGTGGCCCGCTCGGCGTCCAGGTCCCGCAGGGCCAGCTCCTCGGCGAGAATTTCAAAAAAGGTCACATCCTCGTAGGCCATGATGGCCTCGTGGATGCCTCCCTCCGCAAAGGCGCGGGAGGGGATGATCTCCCCGCCGTACAGCTCCACCAGAGAGGTCATGCCGTGCTCCAGGCAGTGGGAGAACACCAGACTCTCCACTTGGTCGTAATCCTGGAAGCGGTCCTCTCCACGGGTAGAATTGAGGATCCAATTCCCTATGTATACCAGATCCAATAAGCGGCGGTATTGCTTCTCTGTCAGATGCAGCTCCATGGCGGCCTCCTCTCGTCGTATCCTGCCGGGTTTTCCGGCGTGTGATGGTCAGCAGTCACAGTATAACAGAATCAAAAGAAAAATTCCACAGAAAATACAGGGCAAAAAGCCCAAACTTTTACTTGTTATCCCAGACAAATCATAGTACAATAGTAAGGCTATCAACGCGCCCGGTCCCTCCGGGCGTTAGGAGGTCCTGCTTTGAATCAGAATCCCATCGGCGTTTTTGACTCCGGTCTGGGGGGCCTGACCGCGGCGCGGCAGCTGAGGCGGCTGATGCCCTCTGAGAACATTATATACTTCGGGGATACCGCCCGTGTCCCCTACGGCAACCGCAGCCGGGAGACCCTGCTGCAATACGCACGCCAGGATATGCGCTTTCTCTCCCGGTTCGACCTGAAGGCCGTGGTCATCGCCTGCGGCACCATCAGTACCAACTGCCTGGAGGAGCTGCGCCGGGAGAGCGCCGCGCCAGTCGTCGGCGTGGTGGAGCCCGCCGTGAAGCGGGCGGCGGAGCTGACCCGCTCCGGGCGGGTGGGGCTGGTGGCCACCCGCGCCTCCGTGTCCAGCGGAGCCTATGAGCGGGCCTTCCGGGAGGCCAATCCGGAGCTGGAGGTCCACGCTCTGGCCTGCCCCCTCTTCGTTCCCCTGGTGGAGGAGGGGCGCTGCCGCCCCGGCGACGTGGTGATCGAGACCATCGCCCGGGAGTATCTGACGCCGCTGAAGGAGGCGGGAATCGACACCCTGGTGCTGGGCTGCACCCACTATCCCCTGCTGGAGGAGGTCATCGGCGGTGTCATGGGGCCGGAGACGGCCCTGGTGGACGTGGGGGCCGAGGCGGCCAGGGCCTGCCGGACCCTGCTGGCGGAGCGGGGCGCGCTGGCGAAGGACCGCGAGGGCGCCGCCCGGTATTACACCAGCGACCGCGCCGCTGACTTCCAGCGGCTGTCCGCCCTGTTCCTGGGGGAGAACGCGGCCAGACAGGTGGAGCATATCGATATTTCACAATACTGATACGTCCCTGTAAAATTTGCTATCTTTATTGAAGGCTGCAAGGAGTATGAAGACGAAAAAAGAAATTATATTATTTGTTAAAGGAGAGCAGTCCTACGACGGCGTGGAGCCGGAGGTGACGGAGCTGATTACCGAGGGCACCATGACCATCGGCGACGGCGGAGAGATCATCCTGGAGTACCAGGAGTCGGAGCTGACCGGCATGGAGGGCACCAACACCCGGTTCATCGTCAACGAGGACGCGGTGGAGCTGACCCGAACGGGAATGGTGGAGTCCCGGATGCTGTTCGAGAGGGGCAAGCGGAACAGCTCGCTGTATGAGACTCCCTGGGGCACCATGATGGTGGACGTGGCCACCACCCGGCTGGCCCACCGGCTGAATGAGCAGGGCGGCGTCATGGAGATCGGCTTCACCATCGCCGTCAACCATCAGGTCACAGGGGAGAACCGGTTCAAGATCCGGGTGAAGGAGGCGGCGCGGTAAAAGTCCGGAGGTCAGGAAAGAAAACGGCCGGTAGAAAGGAGTTCAAGTTTGAAACGAAGTAGCCAGGGAGGCAGTCCGAAAAAGGGCACAACAATAAGAGCCCCGAATAGCGGCTCAAAAAAACGGATTGCGAGAAGCATT
>JAAWQM010000086.1 GCA_022800525.1 Oscillospiraceae bacterium | reverse complement strand
ACGCCGTAGAGCTGGTCGCTGATGGCGCAGGCCGTGCCGTGGACGCCGCCGATGTACGCGGCCCGCGCTCCGGACACAGCTCCGTCCACCCCCTGGGCCCGGCGGGAGCCGAACTCCAGCACCGTCCGTCCGGCGGCGGCGCGGACCACCCGGTTGGCCTTGGTGGCGATGAGGCTCTGGTGGTTGATGGCGAGGAGGGCGTAGGTCTCAATGAGCTGGGCCTGGGAGGCGGGGGCGCGGACGGTCACCAGCGGCTCGCCGGGGAAAACCGGGGTGCCCTCCGGCACAGCCCAGATATCGCCGGTGAATCTGAAATGGCGCAGGTAGTCCAGAAAATCCTCCCGGAAGAGGTCCTTACTCCGGAGGTACCCGATGTCCTCCTCGTCGAAGCGCAGGCTCTGGATGTACTCCACCAGCTGCTCCAGCCCGGCGGCGATGGCGAAGCCGCCCCCGTCGGGCACCCGGCGGAAGAAGATATCAAAGTAGGTGATCCGGTCCTGCATGCCGGTGCGGAAGTAGCCGTTGGACATAGTCATCTCGTAGAAATCGAACAGCATCGACAGGTTCAAGGGTTCTTTACGTTCCATAAAGCAGTCCTCGGTTTTCATAGATTTGAACAGCGGCAGCGCATGACGCTACCTCTATAGTATAACTTTTTTCCGGAATTTGCAACGGTAGAATTGTAAGGACAAGGAAAATCAATTTTTCAACGCAGGAACCGGCGGCCAGCAGAATCCCTGTAGGGGCGGATGATATCCGCCCCTACATTTACGGAAACTGCCAATCAGCCTCTGTTTGCGCAGCCTACCACTAAAATGGTACGGTTTACCAACAGAAATATGTCGCAAATTTGTGTCGAATCCTGTAGAATATTGGCGAGGAGGCGATCGAGATGCCTATTATGGACAATGTAGCTTCATTCATCCAAAAATTTATCAGCAAAAACCAAATATCCATGGCAAAGTTCCAGAAGATGGCGGATGTGTCTCATAACACCATATACGCCTACCGCAGAGGCGAGGGCAACCCCACCATCGCCATGCTCGAGTTCATTGCCGGCAATCTGGGCGTGGACCCGGTCCTCATCATACTTGGCGTATATGACCCGGACAGCAAGCAGGTATCCATGCTGGTTCCGGACACGGTACAGAGCGTGGCGCAGCTGCCCCATGAGGAGCAGGTCAGATTCATGCATTTGCTGACCGCAGAGATCATGAAGCTGTGGGACACGCAATAACGCAGGCCGCCCAGAGGCATCCACGGCTATTTCGTGGATGCCTCATCATTTTGCAAAATCGCCATTGAATCACGCGCGGTCATATGGTAAAATCAGGAGACAGTCTGCGCCAGGAGGTCCAATATGAATCACATTCATCGCCTGAAATGCGGCAACAGCAATTGCTATATCGTAGAAAACGGAACCGCAGGAATATTAGTGGACACCGGAAAAAGAGAATTCGCGGAGCAGGTGATCGAAGCATGTACGGCTTTTCATGTCAGGCTGCTCATTTTGACGCACGCCCATTTTGACCACGCGGAGAACGCCGCTCAGATTTCGGGCGCTCTGGGAATTCCAATCGCAATGAACGAGCTTGATTGCGGCCTGATTCAGTCAAACAACAATCAATCTCTTTCCGCAGCGACTTTTTTAGGAAAGCTTGTCCTGTCTGCGTCTCTCAGGGAGTTTTCGGTTCGTACGATACCGGAATTCAAGCCGGATATTCCACTGCATGACGGCGTCCGTCTGGACGATTATGGGATTGATGGGCAGATCGTCTCCCTGCCCGGGCACACAAACGGATCCATCGGGATTGATGTGGCCCGCAAGCATCTGATCGTGGGCGACGCTCTGATGAACATGTTCTACCCTGCCCTTTCCATGCTGTACCACAACAGAAGCGCCATGCTGGAAAGCGCGAAAAAAATCAGCGGCCTGGGAGAACGGACGATATACTTCGGTCACGGCAGGCCGGTCCCCAACAGACAGTGGGTCAGATAAACGTTTCCACCCGCAGCAAAATTTATCTTTGCAAAATGTAAGAAATATGTTATACTGTTGCTGATAACAGTTTCAAGGAGGAGGCGACCCCATGGCCAACAAGGACGCATATAAATTCAACAGCAAAATCCATGTCTACCGGGCCATGCGCCGCATGACTCAGCAGGAGTTGGCCGAGCTGGTGGGCGTGTCCCGCCAGACCATCATGCAGCTGGAGCGGAACCGGTACAACCCCTCTATGCTGCTGGTCTACGCCATTGCCCAGGTCTTCGGCGTGACAATAGAGGAGTTATTTGACTTTTCGGAGGAATAAAGAGATGGATATGGACTATCTTCTTTCAGCCTTTGAGATCGCTGAGCCTGCCCACGGCGGAGCGATCTATCTGGCTCAACTGGGTTTTGAGCATTGTGGTCAGTCTCGTTTTCTTCGCCTACTGCCTGTCCGGGGAGGGCCGGGACGAGCGCGGACGGGCCATCATCGGCACGGCCTGCATGTACGGCGCGTCGGCGCTGATTATCCTGATGAATATCCCGGGCTACTTTTGCAATACCGCCATGACGAATCCGGCCATTTTCAGCAACTGCCTTCATCTGGTTTATAACCTCTATTTCATCGCCGTGCTGACCGCCATCGCCACCCTCCACAGGCCTCGCTGAGCTCCGTCCCACCCGCAGAAAGGTTTTCCGCAGGCGGGACGGATTTATTTTTGTCTTTGAGTAAGAAATACTTGACTTTTAAAATGGAATATATTATACTGCTCTCATAAGGGCAGCCCACACAAAATACATTGCTGCCCACGAAAGGAGTAATCTATGAACTTTTGGAAGGTATGCGAGATCTGTTTTATCGTGGTGACCCTAATCTCCATCGGCGCGGCGGAGAAACGTGACCCGGAAAAAATGCGGCATATCCTGTACTGGGCGTTTGTCGGCTCTGTGGGGTGCGCCCTCCCCCTCGCTTGCATCGAGACCCTTTCCGCCTTTGGCTTCCAGTTCTTTGACGTCAACTGGGCGTTCACGCCGCTGGATGGCATGTTCTGCATGTGCGCGGTTTCCCTGGTCGTCATGTCCGGACGGAAACTGTTCGGCATCATTGACACATCCAAATAAGGAAGACCCGCCTGGGACCAATCGTCCCCAGGCGGGTCTTTGCCAATGCAGGCCGCTCAAGTCTGGATTGAAAATTCTGCAAGCCCCCCTTGCTGGACAGCTTCGCCCCCCTGTGTCATACTGATGACGCAGGCAAGATCAGATACGCACATAACAGTAAAATGAAACGGGAGGTACCTTTTTATGAAGCTGACCATCGGAGAAAAGATCACCCTGCTGCGGAAGGAAAAAAATATCACGCAGACGGAGCTGGCCGAATACCTCTATCTGACCCCCCAGACCGTGTCCAGGTGGGAGGTGGGAAACGGAGCCCCGGAAATCACGCTGCTGCCAAGGATTGCGGCCTTTTTCGGCGTGAGCATTGACGAGCTGTTTGGGCTGACTTCCCTGGAGCGGGCGGAGAATCTGGTGTGCAGATACTCCGTGCTGCGGGACGAACGCTCCTTTCAGGAGGCCATGGAATGCGTAAATTCCCAACTGCAGACCATCGACGCCGCTCTCCGAAGCGGCGCGGAAGACGCCGCCGGACTGGAGAAGGAGCGGGACCAGCTGGAAGCGGAAAAGATGCACCTGTGGATTCAGCTGGGCCGGGAGTCCTTTCACCGCGCCTGCCGGATCGCGGATTCCTTCGTGGAGAAAACGGAGGGCAGGCCGGAGCATCCCTGGTATCTGCGTATGCGGCTGCAAAGAAATCAACTGAGCATTTTCATGGGAAAGAGCCGCGAAGCCCTGGCGGCGTGCAGAAGGGACTTCGCGGAGCATCCGGATATCACTGCGCTGCTGCTCTATCTGTCGATGCTGTCCGATCTGTATGACTACGAAGCGGTCCTGTCCGTCCCGGAGAGCGGCGGCGGGGCCCGGGAGCTGATCTTCCCCCCGTCGGAGAAGAATCTGAGCGTATGGCGGCTGCTGATTCACGCCGCCGCCGAAACGGACAGGATTGATTTTGTGGAGGAGCACATGCCGCAGGTCCTGGCGGTCTGCTCCAGGCAGGACGAGTTTCAGTTCCTCATGAACCTGCCGGGGCTGTACCGGAGGGCGGACCAGGAGGAAAAGCTGTCAGCGGTCAGGGCGCGGCTCGCCGCCCTGCTGCCGGAGCAGCCGATGAACCAGTATTTCATTGATCGCGCCAGAGCCGCAATCGAGCAGAGCTGAGAAACGCCCGGCGGGGGCCTGCGGGAAAGGCCCCCGCAAGCCCCCCTCTTTCTACAGAATAATGCAGATCAATCCCCCGCTGCCCTCGTTGACAATCCGCTGAAGGGTCTCCTGGAATTTCAGCCGCGCGTCCATGGGCATCCGGTACAGCTTCGCCTGAAGGTCCTCGTTGACCAGCTCGTGGAAGCTGCGCCCGAAGATGTTGCTCTCCCATATCTGCGCCGGGTCGCCGCTGAACTTCTCCATGAGGTAGTTCACCATATCTTCGCTTTGCTTCTCGTTGCCCACGATGGGGGACACCGTGGACTCGATGTCCACCTTGAACATATGGATGGACGGCGCGCTGGCCTTCAGCCTGATGCCGTACCGCCCGCCCTGGCGCATGACCTCCGGCTCTTCCAGCAGCAGCTCCTCCATGGTGGGCATCACGATGCCGTAGCCGGTCTCATAGACGTTGGTCAGGGCGTCGGACACCTTGTCAAACCGGGCCTTCACCCCAGCCAGCTCCGTCAGCAGCTCCATCAGGTCCCCGTCGTCAGCCACCGTAAAGCCGGACTGAGCGGAGAGGGTCTGGTAGAACAGCTCCCTGGGCAATTGCAGCTCCGCAGAGGCCACACCCTTCCCCAGGTCGATGGACAGCACCCGGCTGAGGGAGATATTCTCCTGCTCCCCCATTTCCTTCACCGCGCCCTCCACGTCCCGGATGTGGGCCATCTTCGCCCCGCCGTCGCGGACCACGTCGTACACCGCCGACTGAATGGGGTGCCCCACCGGCAGCGCATCCACCCAGGCGGGCAGGAAGAAGCGCATCTCCCGCAGAGGGAACTCGCAGAGGATGCTCTTGATAATGCTGGTGATGGATTCCTCCGTCAGCTCCAGGCAGTTCACCGGCAGGCACTGGACCCCGAACCGGCCGGAGATATCCCGGCTGATGCCGGCGGCCCTGGCCCCGTGGGGCTCAGTGGAGTTGAGGAGGACCACAAAGGGCTTTCCCAGCTCCTGGAGCTCGCTGATGACCCGCTCCTCCGCCTCCAGATAGTCCTCCCGGGGAATGTCAGTGATGGAGCCGTCGGTGGTGATGACGATGCCCACGGTGGAGTGCTCCTGGATGACCTTGCGGGTGCCGATCTCCGCCGCCTCCGCCATCGGGATTTCGTGGTCCATCCAGGGCGTCATGACCATCCTGGGCTCGCCGTCCTCGAACTGGCCCATAGCTCCCCGGACCATATAGCCCACACTGTCAATGAGCCGCACGGCAAAGGTGACGCCGCCCTCCAGGGCCACGTCCACCGCCTCCTCCGGGACGAACTTGGGCTCCGCCGTCATGATGGTCCTGCCGCTGCCGGACTGGGGCAGCTCATCGATGGCCCTCTCCCGGCGGTAGACGTTGTCGATATTGGGGATGACGCAGGTCTCCATGAACCGCTTGATAAAGGTGCTCTTCCCTGTTCTGACCGGCCCCAGCACGCCTACGAACAGGGACCCTCCAGTGCGTGTGGCAATATCCTGGTAGAGATCGGTATTCGTCATAGTTACCTCCCATTGTTCCATTTTGATTTTTCCCTGGTTTTGATGTTGCGGAGCAAACCTCCGGCCTGGGAGGTTTTGGCACTCTTTGCTGATACTATATGAGAGCCTGGCCGGAATTATGATAAGGTACAAAAAAAGCTGACACCTCCGACTTACGGAAAAGGAGCAAAACAACGAGAGTAAGGACGGTGCAAAAATGGCGCAGGAGCAGAGGACATATGCGATACTACGACTCAGAATTCCGTCCGGGGCGGGATCTGCTGTGCATCGACCACTGCCGGGAAGGGCGGCTGGAGTACCCGGCGAAGGGGGACGCCTACTCCTACGTGGAGGCCGGGGACCTGAAGCTGGACCGGAGGCTGACCCATACGGGCCATTTTGAGTTCCCCCTGTCCCACTACCACGGCGCCATGGTCTCCTTCGATCTGGATACCGCCTGTCAATCTTTGTCCCAGGAGATGCGGGACTTCACGGTGAATCCGCGGTCCCTGCGGGAGAAATACTGCAAGGACATTGACCCCGCCGTCATTCACACGGCCCCCAGCATGGAGCACATCTTCGGGGAGCTGTACGCGGTGCCGGAGAAGATCAAGCTGCACTACTTCAAGGTGAAAGTTCTGGAGCTGCTGTTATACCTGGACGCGCTGGAGCTGCCGGAGAATCGGGAGGAAAAGCCCTATTTCTACAAATCCCAGGTGGAAAAGGTCAAGGCCATCCAGGCATTTCTGGCAGCTCATATGGACGAGAGCCACACCCAACAGGCCTTGGCCGCCCGGTTTGACATCCCCCTGACCACCATGAAACGGTGCTTCAAATCCGTGTTCGGCGCTTCTATGGGGGACTGGCTGACCCAGTACCGGATGAATCAGGCGGCGGTGCTGCTGCGGAAATCAAAAAACCTCAGCGTGGTGGAGATCGCCGGACGGGTGGGGTACGACAGCCCCAGCAAATTTGCCATCGTGTTCCGGAAGGTTATGGGGATGTCCCCAACGGAGTACCGGCGCAGGTGAATTTGTTGTCCAAAGGGGACTGTTTGGTCTATGTAGGGTAGATAGGTGTCGCTAACTCCCTTAAAATATGGGCGGTACCGGCCGGTACCGTCCATATTTCTTTGAAGGGAGTGGTTTGCTTGGAGCAAACAAAAAAGGGCTGGTTTTCCTGCCTGCTTACTTACGCCGGGGCGGGTAGGCATCGGCTCACTGGCTCGGTGATTCTGTCCGTTGTCAGCGTAACGGCAGGACTTTTGCCCTACTACTGCGTATTCCGGCTGATCGAGGCCTTTTCCGCCGGGGCGCTTCGGGAAGAGGGTATTTTGACCTGGTGCGGCCTGGCGTTGGGGGCCTATCTGGTAAAAATTCTCTGTTTCGGTTTTTCCACCATGCTGTCCCACTATGCCGCCTATCACATTCTGGAGGGCCTGCGGCTGCGGGTGG
>JAAWQM010000105.1 GCA_022800525.1 Oscillospiraceae bacterium | reverse complement strand
GCCTGTAACGGCTATAATGTTGTTCACTGCCGCCGCTGCAAACATTGAGCATAAAATGACAAACAACAGCAGAATGATGTTCATGGTCTTTTTGCGTTTCAGGTCTTTTTTCAATATCCTCCAGAACATAGTGTATACCTCTTTTCCCTCGTTTTATTTTCTTCATGTTCTGATCATAGCATAGAAATTCTTAACAAGTCTTTAACTTTTGACAGAACAAAACATCGCATATTCAAAAGGATTATCTATTTATTTGCAGGGAATGTGTATAACTGGCTATTCCGTCATGGATAACTCTGTTCACAGCACACAGAAAAGCAAAGTACAGCTTTCCCATGTCCTGGAAACAAAGTTACCCACAACTCAATAAAACAGCCAGTTATACGACATTTCCACAATGCTGGTTACGCCGGAATCCCACCCACCCATTCATTCTGTCTTTTATCAAAAAAGTTCAATAAAAAAAGCCCTGCATTATACAGAACCTCTCTGATCGTTGATTAACCACTAACTATTGTGCCTTTTCTCACAGGAATAATATTACAGATATATCTCCGCTGTTTTCGCAAAATCAGCTTTTCTCACGATAAGTTCCAACTGTTTTTCTTCCGGCAGGCTCTCAAACACACCCTTATAGCCTTTCTCCAATAGTGAAGTGCCTTTTGCTATCAGGTACAGCTTTGTATTCAGCCATTCCTCCCATAATTCCTCAAACAGCGCCACGCTGTCTGTAAAGGTTTTGGCATCTTACCATTGACAGGGACGTCCGTATTGTCATGGAACACAAGGATGTACTGGCGGCCCATCGCTCTAGCGCTGGAGGTAGTGAAATAGCTTTGCGGACTGTAATACAGATTCCCTGCTTATCATTGATTTGCCTCTTTTATGTAATCTTATCACAGAAAAACACTGGCATTGATGGTATCATAAATGAAAACTTCCGGGAGGTCATGATATGGAAATCAAAGCAAAAGCAAAACGGTGTGCTTTTGTTCGCACAGACATTTGCGTTGCCTGCGGCTGCTGCGTGAAAGTATGTCCCTTGAGCGCCATACAGATTTGGAATGGGATTTGGGCCAAAGTCGATCGAGCAAAGTGCGTGGGCTGCGGCAAATGCGCCAGGGAGTGTCCAGCCTCTATTATTGAAATTCAGGAGGTAACCGTATGAAAAAGCGTTGGTATGATTACCTGTGGATCGTGGAGCTGACCTACATGGCCCTGGGCCTTTTTAATATCCTGTTCGCCTGGTTGGGTATGCTGTTCTTTTGTATTCCGCTGATGATTTCCCTCGTCTGGGGCACCAAGGGCTACTGCAATCGATATTGTGGCCGGGGACAGCTGTTCGGTCTGTTGGGCGGACGCTTTGGCCTGTCCCGGAAAAAGGACGTTCCGAAGTGGTTGAGGAGCAAATGGTTCCGCTATGGATTTTTGATTTTTTTCTTCATCATGTTCTTTCAGATGCTGTGGAATACTTATTTGGTCTTTGCCGGCGTACAGAATCTCAGGCAGGCGGTGACTCTGCTGTGGACGTTCCAACTGCCTTGGCACTGGGCTTATCATGGAACCCTCTTTTCCCCCGGCGTCGCCCAGTTCGCTTTTGGGTTTTATAGCGTCATGCTGACCTCCACCGTCCTCGGCCTGCTTACCATGGCCCTGTTCAAGCCCCGCAGTTGGTGCGTCTACTGCCCTATGGGCACTATGACCCAGCTGATCTGCAAGGCCAAACACCGGAAAGATGACATTGTCACAGGACAAAAAAGTGAGTTAAAACAGATTTGCCAGACAAAAGAAAGGAGAAGCAGCTATGGGACTTTTCAATTTTTTTAAGGGGCCTGATATTGATCAGGGCGCAAAAGACTTTCAGGAAACGCCCGGTGCGGTGCTGCTGGATGTCCGCACTGCCCAAGAGTACCGGGAGGGCCACATCTCCGGCGGCAAAAATGTTCCGCTTCAGGAACTGGATCGCGTGACTGCTGTGGCGCCAAAGAAAGATACCCCGCTGTTCGTCTATTGCCACAGCGGCGCCAGGAGCAGCCAAGCGGTAAGGCTGCTGGCCCAGATGGGCTATACCAATATCAAAAATATCGGCGGCATCGCCGCCTACACAGGAAAGGTGGAACGCTGAAATGAAAGTTGTCATCATCGGCGGCGTGGCGGGAGGGGCCACAGCGGCGGCCCGGCTTCGCCGGTTGAAAGAGACGGCGGAAATCGTGGTCTTTGAGCGGTCAGGGTATGTCTCCTACGCCAACTGCGGCCTGCCCTACTACATCGGCGGGGTGATCGAGGAGCCCGAGGCCCTGACCCTCCAGACGCCGGAGAGCTTCTTCGCCCGCTTCCGGGTGGATATGCGGGTGCGCCACGAGGTCACCGCAATTCATCCGGATAAAAAGACTGTCTCCGTGAAAGCTCTGGAGACAGGCGAGGAATATAAGGAGCATTATGACAAGCTGATCCTCTCTCCCGGAGCCAGTCCCATCCAGCCCCGGCTCCCCGGCGTGGGAATCGAGAAGGTCTTTACACTGCGCACAGTGGAGGACACCTTCCGTATGAAGGACTATATCAATGCCCATCACCCCAAATCCGTCGTGCTGGCGGGCGGGGGCTTCATCAGCCTGGAGCTGGCGGAGAATCTGCGGGAGCTGGAAATAGAGGTCACCATCGTCCAGCGTCCAAAGCAGCTGATGAACCCCTTTGACCCGGATATGGCCGCCTTCATCCACGGCGAGGCGCGGCGGCACGGCATCCGGCTGGCCCTTGGGCATACGGTGGAAGGGTTTGCGGAGAGGAGCGGCGGCGTGGACGTACTGCTGAAGGACGCAGACCCTCTCCACGCCGATATGGTGGTGCTGGCCATCGGTGTCACCCCGGACACCGTTCTTGCAAAAGAGGCCGGTCTGGAACTGGGCCTCAAGGGCAGCATCGTGGTCAATGACCGGATGGAGACCTCTGTCCCAGACATCTATGCCGTAGGGGATGCGGTCCAGGTGAAGCATTCTGTGACCGGGCAGGACGCGGTGATCTCCCTGGCCGGTCCCGCCAACAAGCAGGGACGTATCGCGGCAGACAACATCTGCGGAGGGGACAGCCGCTATCTTGGAAGTCAGGGCAGTTCGGTCATCAAGTTCTTTGACCTGACGGCGGCCTCCACCGGCGTCAACGAGACGAGCGCCAAAAAGGCCGGCTTGGACGTGGACACGGTGATTCTGTCCCCCATGAGCCATGCGGGCTACTATCCCGGCGGAAAGCTGATGACCATGAAGGTGGTCTTTGAAATGGGAACCTATCGTCTGCTGGGCGCTCAAATCGTGGGGTATGAGGGGGTGGATAAGCGGATCGATGTGCTTGCCGCCGTCATCCACGCAGGGTTGACGGCTATCCAACTGAAAGATCTGGATCTGGCCTATGCGCCGCCCTACTCCTCTGCCAAGGACCCGGTGAATATGGCGGGCTTCATGGTGGAAAACCTGGCCAGCGGAGTTGTGAAGCAGTTCCATATTGAGGATGTGAACGCCCTGCCACACGATGGCAGCGTGACCCTGCTGGATACCCGGACGCCCCAAGAGTACGAGGGCAGTCACATCGAGGGGTTCCGAAACATCCCCGTGGACGAATTGCGGGAACGGCTGGACGAAGTAGAGCAAGGTAAGCCGGTGTATGTCATCTGCCAGAGCGGCCTGCGCAGCTATATCGCCTGCCGTGTCCTGGCCGGGCATGGCTATGAGACATATAACTTCGCCGGAGGTTTTCGGTTCTATGATGCGGTAACAAACGACCGCCGCCTGATAGAACAGTCCACAGCCTGCGGCATGGACCAGTAGATAAAACGCCTCTCCTCAATCTGCGTCAGCGATTGAGGAGAGGTGTTTTTATGTATCCCGCAGAGCCGTCAGCTTTTGTTCGTCCAGAAGCTCTATCGCGCCCCGGGACAGCTTCACCATGCCCTCACCCTGGAAATAGCGGAGCATCCGGGTGACTACCTCCCGGTGAGTCCCCAGGTGGTTGGCGATGGTCTCATGGGTGATATTCAGCCGGCTGGTACACTCAATAGCCGCTTCTTCCAGGAGGAAGGCGGCCACCCGCCGGTCCATACTCTTCCACATAACCTGCTCCATGAGCCACATGACCTCGGAAAACCGGGCGGACATGATCTCGTTGGTGTAGTTGGCGACAGCGGCGGACTGCTCCATAAGCTGCCGGTAAACCTCCGCCGGGATCACCCAGAATTCCGTATCCTTCTCCGCTCTGACAGTCACATCAAATTGAATGCTCCTCATGACACAAGAGGCGGAAAACAGGCAGAGATCCCAATCAAACAGCCGGTAGATGGTAATTTCCCGTCCCTCTTTCGACAAAATATAGGCCCGGAGCTGACCAGACTTTACGAGAAGCAGTCCGGTACAGTCCTCGCTGCCGTTGTGAAGCACTGTCCCTTTTTCGACTTGGCGTTCTTGGAGCTGCTCCAGCATCAGATTCTGCTGCCCGGGCGTCAGCCTGCTCCAAACAGGGAAGCAGCTTTGGAAATCCATGCAGGGCATTCGGTCACGCCTTCCAGAGGCTGTGCAGGTTGCAGCAGGCGTAAACCGCCTCCACGCGGTCGCCCTCGCACAGAGCGAAGCGAACCTCCGGTTTGTCGCCGGGGTGGAGTACCTTGCGCTGGTTGCCCTGCCTGGTCTGTAAAGCCACCCACTCAATGTAGTGTTCCGGCAGCATGGGGTGCTCCGCTGAGCCAACCTGCACCTTGACCAGATTGCCCTCTATCTGATACACAGGGACATGTTTCTCCACAGCGGCATCGGTGGCGCCGGGAATGATCTCGGTCATTTTCTGCCCGCAGCACATCACCGGTACCCCGGTATTTTTCACCATGGCGACGATATTGCCGCAATGCTCACAGATATAAAACTTTTGTTCCACAGCGTATTCCTCCTGTTTCCTTTTATCATGTGGGAGCGGAACTTATGCGCCGCAGTTCCCTCCTTTTCCGCCGCAGCCATGCTTATTCTCGCCGCAGTGGCCGCAGTGATGCTCATAGCCGTGGTGGCTGCACTGGACATCGCTGCTGTATTCCAGCGTCCCGGACAGGAAGGCATTCACCGCCTCGTCCGCCCCGCCGGTCACGCCGCCGCAGGGTTTGATCCCAGCCTGAGCCAAAGCGTCCCAGGCCCCGCCGCCAATACCGCCGCAAATCAGCACATCCACCCGCAGGCCGGACAAAAAGCTCACCAATGCGCTGTGGCCGCTGCCGGTGGTATCTGCAATCTGTTCCTGAACGATTTTCCCATTCTCTGCGTCATAAATCTTCATCTGCTGAGTGTGTCCGAAATGTTGAAACACCTGACCGTTCTCATAAGGGACTGCAATTTTCATCAGGGACTCTCCTTTTTCAATATCAATATTTTTTCCGCCCGTCCAGCGGCAACGCCGTCCACATCCATACTCCCGGTCACCCCGACAGACCCGATAATGCCCGCCGGAGATGGACAGGGTCTTGCCATTGACGAGGCTGTCGGAGAGTTTAAATCGGGCACTTTCGTAAATTTCCGTTACCGTTGTCCGGGAAATCCCCATCTGCGCCGCGCACTGTTCATGGGTTCGCTTTTCGTAATCGACCAGCCGGATTACTTCGTACTCGTCCACGGTGAGAACCACTTCGCTGGGGCTTTCTTTCCCTCGGGGAATAAAGCCCCAGCAACTCGGTTCCGCGCAGACGCGGCGGCAACGACTTGGTCTGGCCATACAAGTACCTCCTCAAGCAATACCGACATATGACGGAAACAGGATACAATACAATTCAGAAAAAGTCAAGAGATTATGAAATTTTGAGCAACTTCTCTGTATCAAAAAATGATAAGGTATAAAAAAGTTGACGCCTTCAGCTCCCGGAAAAGACAGTCAATCAGCGGGGGCAGTTAAGCGCCGGGAGGAACAAAAGAAGCATTGCGGAAATGTGCATAACAGGCTATGGAATCATGGATAACTCTGTTCACAGCACAAGGAAAAGCTAACGTGCAGCTTTCCCACGTCCTGCAAACAGAGTTACCCACAATTCCATAAGACAGCCAGTTATACACATTGCCACGAATGCCGATTACTACAGAATCCACCACAATCCTCTTTTTTCTTTCATGAATAGAAAATTTTACCACCATACTTTTTGGGAAGGGTGAAAATGGGGGTAAACGTTCAGTCGAAAGATTGACAAAATCAGTTTTACGGCATATAATGTAACTCGCGTTACGTAACGCAAATTACCAAACAGGAGAAAATTGTTATGCCGCCAAAACCTAAAATCACAAAAGAGATGGTCATTAACGCTGCCTTTGAAGTTGCCCGTGAAGCAGGCGGAGAAAACATCAACGCACGGACTGTCGCAAAAAAACTGAATTGCTCCACACATCCCGTTATGTACCATTTTGCGACGATTGAGGAAATGAAAAAAGCTGTCTATGCAAAATTGGACTGGTATCATACGGAATATTTGATGAATATTCAGAAGCCACAGAATGGCGTTATGCTTGGAATAGGCTTGAATTATATTCGTTTCGCAGTTGATGAACCGAATTTGTTTCGTTTCCTGTTTCAATCGGGTTTTGTAGTGGAGAACAATTTGCTCGAAATGATTGATTCAGAGGAACTTGTACCTGTTATTTCTGCAATGCAGGAGACAACAGGTATGAATATTGAACAAACAAAAAAGGTTTTTTTGACAATTTCGCTTTTTGCTCATGGATACGCAAGTATCATAGCTAACAATTCATTAGAGTATGATGAAGAACTCATTAAGTCTCATTTAGAACAGGCTTACAGAGGGGCAATATTAGCCGTACAGGAGGAAATGAAATGAAAAATCAACAAGCTATGGAAAATAATAAAAAGGGTACTATTCTCACAATGATAGGTGCAGCAATCATGATCGTGTTGACGGCAACAAAAGTATCGCCGTCCTCAAATATTGCGAGTTATTCTGTGTTTGTTGGAATTGCGTTTTTCTTCCTTGTGGAAGCGGTTTCCAAAACACCAAATGCCGAATCCGGGTTGCGTTTTAATACGATTGTTGAGGATATTAAAAAGCCGGGTGTAATCGCATGGGCATTGGTGCCATGCTTTAGTGGCATTGTAACGATTGTTGTGGGAAATCTGATTTTCAGTGGGGAATTTGCTGACCATGTACTCGGACGGACGAGTTCTATCCTATCCTTTGACAAGACATTACTACTGATAATACAGTTTATCCTTGCGGGATTTGGCGAAGAAATTGC
>JAAWQM010000017.1 GCA_022800525.1 Oscillospiraceae bacterium | reverse complement strand
GGTTACTGGGACACGTGCGATGATGAGAGCGGTATTTCGGAACTTGTCTGTTCTCTTGGCGTAAACCTGAGATTTACCAACTTTGTGCGCTTCTGCCGCAAATGAGCTTTGGGCAACATGTTCAGAGGTAAACAGCGATGCTTGTCGTTAAATGTTCTGACATTGATAGAATATTAAAGGATTTCGGGTCCTTTGAGAAAACCAAATACGTTTCTGAGCTGCAAAGAGACAATTATGAAAAGAACGATCCTGCCTCAAAGGAAGTTCGGCTTGTTGTAAAGGCTGGTTTTGTGCCGGACAGGCCGCTGGTAATACGCTTTAAAAATGAAACAGACGTCACAGCGGAGATCATGGAGAGTCAATGTCGCTTTGCGGACGAAATGCGGAAAAATGGAGTCATGGTTCCGCGCCAATATCAGACAAACAACGCATTCGCCAGATGGTATGATGTAAATGAGTACCATGTCCTTGTCACCGTTGAAGAATTTGTGGAAAATGAGGTCACAGCGGTTGACGCCGCGATTGCGGAGAAAACCGGTGAGCTGCTGGCAAAAATGCATAGCATCTCTGAAAAAAACGATCTTCATGTATCCAGCGCCGTACTATTTGACCCGTTTGCCGCAAATGATCTGTTCGACACCGCCTCCTTTCTGTCCCTGGCTCCTGCTTTCAGCGGCAGCGATCAAGCATTGTTTAATCACATTGTCCGGAAGTATGACGCATATATGGAGGTTCTGTCCCCGCTGAAAAGGCAGCCCCGATATGCGGTGCAGGGAGACATCAGCTGCTGCAATTTGTTTCAGACCTGCTCTGGCGAAATCGGGATATTTGACTTTAACAGATGTGGAGATAATAACCTGTTCTGTGACGCGGTCATGCAGGCCGTATTTGAAGCAAGACTTATGGATTATCAGGATGGCGCGGGCGATGTGATCAGAGCGGACATTTTGACTTCATTTTTAAGGGGATACCGTTCCGTCCGCAATTTTTCAGAAGAACAACAAAACTGGTACCCGCACCTATATGCAGTCATAAATGCATTCTGGAGCTCGGATATCAGGTGGAAGGAAGACAGTCTGCTCCATTCTGTCAAGAACGGTAATATGCGAAGAGCACGGGAATGGCTGGAGACTATCTGGCAGCGGCTCGCTATTTGATTTAAGGAGGAAACTGCAATGCTGAAAGGAAAAGTAGCCATCGTAACCGGCGGCACCCGCGGGATCGGGTACGCCATTGTGAAGAAATACCTGGAGAACCACGCCACCGTCATTCTGTGCGGCTCCCGGCAGGAGACGGCGGACAAGGCGGCAGCCCAGCTGAAAGCGGAAAACCCGGAGTGGCCCGTGGAGGGCATCGCGCCGGAGCTGACGAACTACGACTCCGTAAAAGCCGCCTTTGACGGCGTTCTGGAGCGGTACGGGCACATCGACATCCTGGTCAACAACGCCGGAATGTCCTCCTCTACCAAGCTCTCCGACTTCACCCCGGAGCTGTTCCAGAAGATCATGGCCCTCAATGTGGACGCGCCCTTCTACTGCATCCGCGCCGTCTCCGACGCCATGACTGCCCAGGGCAGCGGCTGCATCCTCAACACCAGCAGCATGGTCAGCCGGGACGGCCAGCCCAGCGGCGTTGCCTATCCCACCAGCAAGGCCGCCATCAACGGCATGACCCTTTCCCTGGCACGGGAGCTGGGTCCCAAGGGTATCCGGGTCAACGCCGTGGCTCCCGGCATCACCAACACCGATATGATGCAGGCTACCCCAAAAGAACTCGTCGCGCCGCTCATCGCGCAGATTCCCCTGCGCCGTATCGGTGAACCGGAGGATCTGGCCAACGCCTTCCTCTTCCTCGCCAGCGACGCCGCCAGCTATATCACCGGCGAAATCCTTCACGTGGACGGAAGAGCCAGAAGCTGATTCAAGGTTTCAGCGGAGCGCAGGTTAAAAGTTTCGCCGTCCGGGCAGCGCAAGCGCTGCCTGGACGCTTTTTGCCTAGGCGTGACCGCCTACAACCTATGGTTGTAAAAACACAGGCGAAGAAAAACAGCGGTCGCTTCTCTTCTGATGCTCCGGATGATATCATTATCACTGAAGATTCAGAAAAGGAGAACGAAAAATGATTCAGAAAAGTCACTTTGGCAAGCGTATCGCACAGCATCGCAAGCGGCTCAAACGGTCCCAGGCGGAGCTGGCGGAGATGCTGGGTGTCACCTCTCAGGCCGTCTCGAAATGGGAGTGCGGCACCGCCCTGCCCGACGTGGAGCTGCTGCTGGAGCTGTCCCATCTATATGGCGTGTCGATTAACGCTCTGCTGGAGGACACGGATATCCTGAAGCCCTTGACAGACCAGGAATACAGGATGGATGGTGCAGCGGTCTTTGATTCCGGCGCGGAATTGTCTCCAGAATGGGCCGCTGACATAGTCGAAGGAAAGTGGATCGCCCGGAACTGGCGGGAAGCAAACGCCAAGGCTCGGCCGGTCGAGTGTGATGTGGGCCGGCGCATTGCGGAAACCGGCGGCCTGATCCTGGAGATCGGCGCGGAACCCGGCGGCGGATTTGCGCCCTATATCCTGCGGGCCAACCCCGACGCCTCCATCATTATAAGCGATATGTCTCCCACAGTCGTGCGGGAGTGGAAAAAATACCTGGACAAAGAGTTGGATTCCCCGAACCTGGGCTATGCGGCTTTCGATTTCTGTCAGCTCCCTTTCCGGGACGGATGTATTGATGTGGTTTCCGACCACGGCGGAATCGTGAATGCAGTCACTGCCACAGGTAAAATTGGGAATAAGGGTGCCGCCTTGCGGGAAGCATACCGTGTATTGAAGCCGGACGGTCTGCTGGTGACAACGGCAGGATTTGTCACAAAGGACACTCTTGCCGCTCTGCCGGAACAGGTACAGAAGGTGCTGCTGGAAAAGCGTCCGGATATTTTTGAGGACTTGTATGAGGAAACCGTGCTGGCAGGTTTCCGCAAGATCGACAGTACCGTCAGTGGTTACTGGGACACGTGCGATGATGAGAGCGACATTGCGGAGCTTGCCTGTTCTCTTGGCGTGAACCTGAGATTTACCAACTGTGTGCGCTTCTGCCGCAAATGAGTTTTGGGCAATATGTTCGGAGGCAACCAGCAATGCTTGTCGTTAAATGCTCTGACATTGATAGAATATTAAATGTAAAGGAGCGCGGTTCTGCACGTCATGCAGAGCAGCGCTCCCTGTTTTGCGTTTGCCGTCAAGCCGCTTTCCTGTCAAACCAGCACAAGACGCTCAGCGCGGCAATCAACACGCTCCCGCTCAGTGCCGGCAAGACATAGGAGGGCCAGACCTCCAGCGTTCCTCCCGCAATGACCAGCGATGCGGGAATCAGGATATGCGATATGGAGGTGGATATCCCCAGGACCTTCCCAAGACAGCCGGGATCAATATAAAGCTGCATCGCCGTTTTTACCTGGATGTTGATGTCCACCGACAGCCAGCCGGACGCGAACATGACCAGACACAACACCGCCACCGGCCACGCAGGCCGGACGTAAGCCGCCGACGCCAACGCCAGCATACACCCGCCAATCAGTCCCAGCTTCAGGAATGGATACCGGAACCGGCTGCCGCCCGGAAACCGCATCCGCCATACCGCACACAGAACCGACCCCACCGCTATGCTGCTGGAAATCAAACCGTATCCGCTGGAGGAAATGCCTAACGTCGTGGTAACGATCAGCGGCAGCGCAACGTTGATGCCAGAGCTGACGCAGAAGTTCCCCAGGCTGTCCACGAGAAAAAAGATACGCAGCTTTTTTTGACCGAACATATAGGCCAGCACGGATTTTCCTTTTTCCTGCGCCGTCCCGGATTTTTGCGTGGTACCGCTTTCCTGGCGGGGCCTGTACCTCAGCCATACCTCTCCGAAAGAGGACAGCAGAAACGAAATGATGTTGATGGCCGCGAACGCCTGCACGGTACACACTTGAATCAGAACGCCGCCGATGGACGGAGCAATGATATTGACCCCGGATGTGATGAACTGCGCGGAGGAAGTCAGCTTTTTCAGCGCCTCCGGGCTGTCCACGCCGTCCAGATGGATGAGATGCGCGTCGATAACATTGTTAAAGACAGACGAGATGGCGGACAGCAGAAAAATCACCGCGTACACAGACGCAAGTCCGGGACGAAAAAGCGGCAGACAGCAGACGGCGGCGCTCGCCACATCGCACAGGACCAGAATCCGGTTGGGCCGTCTGGTTTTATCGCTGAGGTTTCCCACAAACAGCGACAGGATGATCTGCGGCAGATAATTGACCAAAAGCGAAATGCTGAAGCTCAGGCCGGAGCCCGTCTGAGACAGGATGTACCAGCTCAAAGAGAAGGTGAACAGCCTTGTTCCGATATGTGATACGCCCTTGCTCCATAGGAACAGGATTTTATTCTTTCTCCCCATGCTCGCCGCCCCTCCCCTGCGCTTCGACCTCGTTCCATAAGGCCGCCAGCATTTCATCCCGGCAAGCCTCGACCGTGTGCGCCACACACTCCATAGCGGTGGCCCCGCTGTCGTCAAAAGCGGTCACCGGCTTTCCGGCAGAGACAAAGCGCATACTGTCTCCGCTGTAGTCCGCCGATTGGTCAAAGCAGTCCGCCGCAGCCTTTGCTGTGCGGAGGGATTCCCGCGCTCCATCCATTTCCCCCAGTCTGAGCTGCGCTGCGGCGAGATAGACGTACAGCTCCGCGCTCGTTTTGTCCAGGAAATTGTTCTGATTGGGCTTCTTCAAATCCGCGAAAAAACGCAGGCCCAGATGGAGAATCTCTGCGGCGGCTGGAAAATCTCCCCGCCGGAAATATACATGGAAATACCCGATCACTACGCGGGTCAGCGATGAGATGCAGCGCAGCAGCGCCCGCGACAGATACGGGACCGCTTCGTCAGGATGCTCACTGGACGTTCCCAGGATATAGCCGATGAAATCATTGTTGAAGCCCCGGGGATTATTCCGCATAAAAAGCTCCACCGCCTTCCCGTCCTTCCCCATAGCAGAATAGGCCCTCGCGATGCTGTAGTCGATTGTCAGCTCGCTGATTTCGGGGTCCGTGTTCTGCCCCAGCAGGAGGCCCGCACGCTCCATCAGCTCGACGGAGCGGCGCAGCAGCTTCTGGTCCCGGCCCATAAAGCCGAACAGCCAGTACAGGTCCGCGCTGTGGTAAACGATCTCAAAGCAGTTGGGGTAGCGAACCAGCAGCTTGTCCGCCTCGGCAAGGCCGCGTTGGTCCTTGCGGTGCGCAAAGTCCTTTAACCGCGCAGCAGCCGCGCCCCGCTTGTTGTTTTTCACCTCATAGCCCAGCAGGACGTCGACGGAGGTATCGAACAAATCCGCCAGCTCTACAATCAGGCTGATGTCCGGCGTGGACAGGCCCGCCTCCCATTTATAGACCGCCCCTGGAGTCACACCTAGCGCCTGCGCCAGCTGCTCCTGAGTCAGGGCGCGCTCCTTCCGGAATATCCGGATATTGTTGGATAACCGCATGTTCCCACCTCTTCTGAATAGCTTTTGTTGTCATTATAGCAGTTATCCAGCTTTTCCGGAACACACTATCCGTTCATTTCATAGAGAAAATAATATACTGTCAGTATGAGTTGTCCTCTTTTCCGGCGTTACGCCGCCGGATGGGCAGCAGCAGGTCCAGCTTTCCATCCACACCGTTTTCCGGCCAGCCCGCATGGGCGCAGTACACCCAGTTCAGATGCTCCTCCAGCGCACCGCCCATGTTCTTCTCCTCCCGGGGCGTCATGGCAGCCTCATACTGCTCGTTCCGCTCCGCCCACTGGTATAGGAACCGCCATTCAAAAAAGTCCGGGAAGTTGATGGTATAGGCTGCGTACAGCCCGCCGGGAAAATGCTTCCTCACCAGCGGCTCCGGAACCTCCATGTCCTCCGGGATGGTCACCCAGGACTCATAGCCGTAGACCTTGCTGCCCTCCTCCGGGTCCGGATGGTTGAAGCCGTAATACCGGGAGTCCGGCTTTTTTTCGTAGAGCCCGCTGTCCCGGACGAAAGCGTCCATAACGGCCCCTACGTGCTCCTCCGGTTCCTCACCGATATACTGGTATGCCGCTACGTCTGACGGCGGCAACAGCAGGATCCGGACACAGGCGTCCTTTTCGATCATTTCCTTGTTTGCTTTCATAGGTTTTCCCTCCTTCAATTGATGTTTTTCCTTCGGGAGCAGCCGGACCAGTTCCTCGGCCTCAGAGCTGCTGATGGCATCCCCAGGGTCCCAGGCATCCGCCCGCAGCAGCCGCAGCAGCCGGACCAGCGCCTCCCGCATCGTCAGCACAGTCTCTACGTTCCCGTCAAAGTCCCTCTGATGCTCCTCCAGAATGCGGATTGCCTCCACCCTGTCCCCCTCCAGTATCCTTTGTATCTTTTTCAGCGGCAGCTGAAGCCTCCGCAGGACGATGATCTGCCGCACCCGCTTCACCGCCTCCTGGTCGTAGACGCGGTAGGCGTAATCCGCCTTGCGGGTGCTCTCGATCAGCCCCAGCTTCTCATAGTGCCGGAGCATCCGGGGAGAGATCTGATACCGCTGGGATACCTGGCTGATGGTCATGTAGCCGTCCATTCCTTCGCCTCCTTCTCTCATAGTATAAAGCGCGACATCGTGTCAAAGTCAACAGGAACTTTTCAAAACGCGCTCCGCACCAGCGGCCTTCCGCCGGCATAGGATAGTCGTGACCAGGAGTGTGATGTACTGATGGCTTATTCCGACCGAGAGCTGCTGGCCCGGCTTATAGAGTGCGAGGCCGGCGGCGAGGGCACAGACGGGATGAAAGCGGTAGCCGGGGTCGTCATGAACCGCGTCCACGCCACAGGCGGCGAGTACGCCCGCGTGGGCCAGGGCAGCATCCGCAACATCATCTTCCAGCCCTACCAGTTCGTATGCGCCAGCGAAACCGAAGGCGGCGCGTACAATCCTCAGAATATCTACAACATGCGCCCGGAGGCGATCCACTACGAAATCGCCGACTGGGCTATCGCGGGCAACCGCCTGCCGGACGTGGCGGAGTCTCTGTGGTTCTACAATCCCTTCAGCCCCAAATGCCGCAACTACTTCCCCACTACCGTGGGGTATTGGCAGACACGTATCGGAGACCATTGTTTTTATAATCCAACCAACGCTTACTACGACACATAACCACCCTACATAAAGGAGTCGATGAACATGCAGCAAATGAACGACCAGACCATGCACCGCGCCGCCGCACCGGATGAGACGGGCTACTACATGCCCCAGACCCCAGCGCCCGACAACGACACCTGGGTCTACGGAACCCCTGGCCAGCTCCAGAACGCCTCTGCGGAGATCAACGCCGGCGCGGTCCTCAGCCCCGGGGAAGCTGTCATAGACTGCACGGTCTCCGCCCCCATCCAGGGGATGAACGGTGGGGACCGTCTGGGGGGCATCTCCAGCGCCGCCGCCCAGAGCCAGCGGATGAAGAACCCTGTGGACATGGCCAACACCCACATGCCCGCCGACAGCGAAATCGCCTATCAGGCATCCCTGCGCAGCCTGCTGGACCGGAATACGGGGTATTTTGTGGTCGCCACCTTCCAGGTGGGTCCCAATCAGCCCGTTACGTGGCAGGGTATCCTCCACAGCGTGGGCAGCGACTACGTCGTCATCTACCAGCCCGACTACGAGCGGTACATCTCCGGCGACCTGTACTCTCTGAAATTCGTCCAATTCCACAACGTGAAGGGCATCCCCTACTGCGCGGCGTCGCAGAGCTGGCAGGGGGTCTGACCGCTATCCGGCATGGAAAAGCCGCGCCAACTGGCGCGGCTTTTTTGTAACCTTTGTAACCCATTCTGTAACCTTTTCTCGTCATTTCCCCAGGATTTTCCGCGCAAAAATGCAGGCTTCCCACTTTTATGTCAACCGACGCGCGGATTTATTTTCGAGAAAGACTTGACAAATCAGTGTTTTTCCGCTATACTACACGAAGTTTTCAAAAAAGTTACAAAAGTTACAATTCGTTGCAGATACTCCTCGGGGCGGGGAAATCTTTTCCATCCCCCCTCAAGCACCGGCAGGACCGGCGCGCCGCGCAGCCCCTTCGCGCCGGCCGGCATGGATCATGCCAGGGATTCTATGCTTTGCCCTTTTTTGAAAACCACGGAGGTTCAAGTATCATGTTTGAAAGAAGCAAGAAAGCCGTCTCCGGCAAGAAGCGGCTGATCGCTGTCGCAGCTGTACCCACCCTCTTCCTTCTCCTCGCATCCCTTCTTCTCCTCTCCAGTCAGGACACCGCCAGCGCCCTCTTCCGCGCGGACGGGGCGGAGGGAGACGTCTTCCTCACCGACGGCTCCTCCAGTCTGGTCTCCTGCGCCAACGGGGATGAGCTGGATCTGACCGCCGGAACCCAGGTCACCGTCCGCCATCAGGACGAGACCTTCTCCGTCACCGCCCTCAATGAAACCGTCAACCAGCTCCTGGAGCGCCTGGGGATCGAGCCCAGCCCCCTGGAGATGACGTCCGTGGCTCACCTGGACGGCGCATTGGAGATTCATGTTGATTCTGAATTTGTCTTTTATGAGCATATTTCCTCAGCCATTGGGCACGAGACCATTTACAGAACCAACAGCAAAAAACCATCCTGGCAGGAAACGGTGGTCCAGGAGGGTCACGACGGCGAGTACACCGAGGTCTATGAGGTCATCTACCAGGACGGCCAGCAGACCGCCCGCCAGCTCATCGACGTGGTGGACACAGAAGCGGTCCCCACAATCATCGAGCGGGGCACCAGGGAAAACTTCGCCAACAACGGTGACCCGGTGGCTTCCATCACCGTCGAGGCGGACGGCTCCGGCATCATCACCCTGGAAAACGGGCAGATCCTCACCTTCAGCGAGACCCGCACCATGAAGGGCACCGCCTACACCACGGGCGGCAGCGTGGGCTCCCGCACCGCCTCCGGCACCGCCGTGCAGGTGGGCGTGGTGGCTGTGGATAAGAGTGTGTTGCCCCTGGGTACCAAGGTGTATGTGGTCTCCAACGACGGCGCTTACGTTTACGGCTTCGCCGTGGCGGAGGACACCGGCGTGCGAGGCAACGTCATCGACCTGTATATGGACACCAACCGCGAATGCATCCAGTTCGGCGTGCGGGAGTGTACGGTATATATTCTGGACTGATTTACTGGCAATTGTTGCTGCGACATGATGCCAAGGGCCGCCGGTCACCCGGCGGCCCTTGCTTTTTGCCTGCGGCTGGATTCAGACCTGGGGGGACGCATATTGCGTGTCCCTGCAAAGCTGTGACGGAAATTCGTTACTTTTTCTACCAAAATTTGTCGATTTAGTAGAAATGCCGTTTTCTTCCGCTTCCCTCTTGCGCCGGGAAAAGTTTTCTGATATGATAGCACACAATATAAATGGAAAGGAGCTTATGGAGATGCTGTACGGCCGGTTTTTCTTCAATATGACCTCCTCCGTCCGCATTGCCTCCGTTTTTTCTTTTCATTTTTACCTGGCGGTCACGTCGTGATCGTCTCTTTTTTTGCCCCTTTCCGGGCGCAACACATGAAGGGAGAAAATCAAATGAAACACAACGCAGAACCCATTCGAGACGCGCGGCAGCTCGGCATACCCAAGATGCTTGTCCTGGGCATCCAGCACATGTTTGCCATGTTCGGCGCCACCATCCTGGTGCCCATCATCGTCAGCCGCGCCTACGGCCTGCCCCTGAGCATCCAGACCACCCTGTTCTTCGCCGGCGCCGGTACCCTCTTCTTCCACCTGTGCTCCAAGCTGAAAGTCCCCGCGTTCCTGGGCTCCTCCTTCGCCTTCCTGGGCGGCTTCGAGACCATGAGCAAGATGGACCAGGGCATCTACGCCTCCATGTCCCCGGCGGACAAGCTGGCCTATGCCTGCGGCGGCATCGTGGCGGCGGGGCTGCTGTACCTGATCCTGGCCCTGCTGGTGAAGGCGGTGGGCGTGAGGAAGGTCATGCGCTTCCTGCCCCCGGTGGTCACCGGGCCCATCATCATCTGCATTGGCCTGAACCTGGCCCCCTCGGCAGTGTCCAACGCCTCCCAGTGCTGGCCCCTGGCCCTCATCGCCCTGGCGGTCATCATCATCTTCAACATCTGGGGCAAGGGGATGCTGAAGATCATCCCCATCCTGCTGGGCGTGGTCATCTCCTACGCCGCCGCCGTGGTCATGAACGCCTGCGGCATGGTCAACGCCGACGGCTCCGCCATCCTGGACTTCGCCGCCGTGTCCCAGGCCGGCTGGATCGGCCTGCCCCCCTTCCAGATCGCAAAGTTCGATCTCTCCGCCATCCTGGTCATGGCGCCCATCGCCATCGCCGCCATGATGGAGCACATCGGCGACATGTCCGCCATCTCCGCCACTGTAGGCGAGAACTTTATCGAAGACCCCGGCCTGCACCGCACTCTTGTCGGCGACGGGCTGGCCACCACCCTCTCCGCCCTCTTCGGCGGGCCCGCCAACACCACCTACGGCGAGAACACCGGCGTGCTGGTCCTCTCCCGGGTCTTTGACCCCAAGGTCATCCGGCTGGCAGCCATCTACGCCGTGGTCCTGGGCTTCATCCCCAAGATGAGCGAGGTCATCGGCTCCATGCCCACCGCCATTGTGGGCGGCATCAGCTTCATGCTCTATGGCATGATCTCCGCCATCGGCGTGCGCAACATCGTGGAGAACCAGGTGGACTTCACCAACTCCCGGAACCTCATCATCGCCGCCGTCATCCTGGTGTGCGGCCTAGGCTTCTCCGGCGGCCTGACCTTCCATGTCGGCGGGATCTCCATCACCCTGACCGCCCTTGCCATCGCCGCCATCGCCGGGATTCTCCTCAACGCCATCCTTCCCGGCAACGACTACGAGTTCGGCTCCAACCCCTCCGGCGATCAGCACAGAGGCATTCATCAGTAATTTTCTGGAAATTTCATGCCGCCGGTCCGCGCCACCGCAGGCCGGCGGCCTTCCTTGTCCGCCAGCGGCGGGCGAATGTAAAATTTTGTGAAATGAAGGTTTTGCCCCTTGACAGTCTTGGCTTGTGGTTGTACTATATGTATTGTTCTTTTTGTGACACCCTACCCTATATCTTGTGCTCGGATGCGCAGGGGCCTGGATATCCCCTCCCTGCCGCCGGGCTGTCTTATGGTCATGCAAGGTGACCCACATCAACATTGAGGAGAACGAAATGACGATCGAAAAGCTGAAAAAACGGGACGGACGGCTGGTTCGCTTCGACAAGGAGAAGATCGCAGGTGCAATCGCCAAGGCCTTTGACGCCACCTACAAACCGGGGCAGGAGGACGTGGCCGCCTCCCTGGCGGACGAGGTGCTGTCCATCCTGGAGGTGGAGGGCGCGGCCGCGCCGGAGGTGGAGCACATCCAGGACCTGGTGGAGAAGGTCCTTATGGACAAGGGATACATCCAGACGGCCAAGGCGTACATCCTCTACCGCAACGAGCGCAGCCGCGTGCGGGAGATGAACTCCCGGCTGATGAAGACCTATGAGGACATCACCTTCTCCGACGCGGTGGACTCAGACGTGAAGAGGGAAAACGCCAACATCAACGGCGACACCGCCATGGGCTCCATGCTGAAATACGGCAGCGAGGGCGCCAAGCAGTTCTATCAGATGTTTGTTCTCCAGCCGGAGCACGCCAGGGCCCACCAGGAGGGCGACATCCACATCCACGATCTGGATTTCTACACCCTGACCACCACCTGCTGCCAGATTGACATCAAAAAGCTGTTCCAGGGCGGCTTCTCCACCGGCCACGGCTACCTGCGGGAGCCCAACGACATTGCCTCCTACGCGGCCCTGGCCTGCATCGCCATCCAGTCCAACCAGAACGACCAGCACGGCGGACAGGCCATCGTCAATTTTGACTACGGTATGGCCGAGGGGGTGAGAAAGACCTTCCGCCGCTACTATACCCGGAATCTGGCCAAGGCCCTGATGCTGTGGCACGACGACATGGAGGACCCCGAGAGCGGCCTGAAGGCCCTGCGGGAGAAGTTGGAGAGCGAGACCGGCCTGTCCCCCATGCTGGAGCGCTGCGGGGAGTACATGGCGGCGGAGCTGCCCCTCTTGGTGGAGCAGTACGGCGACGAGGCGCGGATGAGGAAGGCCCAGGCCATGGCCGTCCACTACGCGGAGAAGGAGACCGACCGGGCCACCTTCCAGGCCATGGAGGCGTTCATCCACAACCTGAACACCATGCACAGCCGCGCGGGCGCGCAGACCCCCTTCTCCTCCATCAACTACGGCATGGACACCTCCCCGGAGGGGCGCATGGTCATGAGGAACCTGCTGCTGACCACTGAGCAGGGATTGGGCAACGGGGAGACGCCCATCTTCCCAATCCAGATTTTCCGGGTGAAGGAGGGCGTGAACTTCAACCCCGGCGAGCCTAACTACGACCTCTTCAAGCTGGCCTGCCGGTGCAGCGCCAAGCGGCTGTTCCCCAACTTCGCCTTCATTGACGCGCCGTTCAACCTGCAATACTACGATCCCAGGCGGCCTGAGACGGAGATCGCCTACATGGGCTGCCGGACCCGGGTGATCTCCAACGTCTACGATCCCTCCCGCCAGCAGTGCAACCAGCGGGGCAACCTGAGCTTCACCTCCATCAACCTCCCCCGCATCGCCATCAAGGCCAAGGGCGATCTGGAGTCCTTCTTTGACGAGCTGGACCGGAAGATGGACATGTGCGTGTCGCAGCTGCTGGAGCGCTTTGAGATCCAGGCGCGCAAGCACGTCTACAACTACCCCTTCCTCATGGGCCAGGGCGTATGGCTGGACAGCGAGAAGCTGGCGTGGACGGACGAGGTCCGGGAGGTGCTCAAGCACGGCACCCTGTCCGTAGGCTTCATCGGTCTGGCGGAGACGCTGGTGGCGCTGACGGGCAGGCACCACGGCGAGAGCGAGCACAGCCAGCGGCTGGGGCTGGAGATTATCGCCCGGATGCGGGCCAGGATGGACGCCGAGAGCCAGAAGACAGGGCTGAACTTCTCCCTGCTGGCCACCCCCGGCGAGGGCCTGTCCGGACGGTTCACCCGCATGGACAAAAAGCGTTTCGGGGAGATCCCAGGCGTGACGGACCGGGACTACTACACCAACAGCTTCCATGTTCCGGTGTACTATCCGATCAGCGCCTTTGAAAAGATCAGGCTGGAAGCGCCGTATCACGCGCTGACCAACGCGGGACATATCAGCTACGTGGAGATGGACGGCGACCCGCTGAAGAATCTGGACGCCTTTGAGAAGGTGATCCGGTGCATGAAGGAGGCGGGCATCGGGTACGGCTCCGTGAACCATCCGGTGGACCGGGACCCCTGCTGCGGATATACGGGGATTATCGACGACGAGTGCCCCGGCTGCGGGCGGAAGGAATGCGCCTGTCAGGAGAGCTTTGAGCGAATCCGCAGGATCAGGATTTGACAAGCAGGGCGGAGGGGATGCCTCCGCCCTGCATTGTCCCATACACATTTTAAGGATTCAACGAGGATAACGGCAATGAAAATTTTCGGTCTGGTACAGGACTCCATCGTAGACGGCCCCGGCTTCCGGTTCTCCTGCTTTGTCCAGGGATGCCCCCACTGCTGCCCAGGATGCCACAACCAGGAGAGCCACGACCCCGCCGGAGGCAGGGACATGGCTGTGGAGGAAGTGGCAAAGGAGCTTCTGAAAAATCCCCTCACTGACGGACTCACCCTCTCAGGGGGAGAACCCTTCGCCCAGCCGGAGGACTGCCTTCGGCTGGCGAGAACCGCCCACGAGAACGGACTGAACGTGTGGTGCTACTCCGGCTGGACCTTCGAGTACCTGCGGGACCAGGGGACGCCGGCCCAGAGAGCCCTGCTGGAGGAGCTGGACGTGCTGGTGGACGGGCCCTTCCTTCTGGAGCAGCGGTCCCTCGCCCTCCCCTGGCGGGGAAGCGGGAACCAGAGGGTGGTGGACGTGCCCGCCTCCCTGGCGAGGGGCGAAACCGTTGTCCTGCCGGATTGACGGCTTTGGTACACGGAAATCCATTCTGTGGTTCGCAGGGCGCGACGCCCGCAGAAACGGCCAAGCAGTGGCGCGCCGGGGTTGTTGCACCCTGCAAAGTCGGGCCCGTTTCCGAAAATTGATTTCCCTGGCTCCGGCAAGTTTCTGGTTGTAATTCCCGGAAAAACGTGGTATACTTCTCCCAACAGGATGAAACATCCCCTGCGCCCCGGCGCGGTATCTGACAGCAGGCCGCGCCGGGGCGCAGCCTCTTAATAACAGGAGAACCGACATGGACAAGAAATTGATGGTCATTGACGGCAACAGCATCATCAACCGCGCCTTTTACGGCGTGCGTCCCCTGACGACACGGGAGGGCCTGCCCACCAACGCCGTCTACGGCTTTGTCACCACCCTCCAGCGGCTGCTGGACGAGGAGAAGCCGGACGCATTGTGCGTCACCTTCGACCGGCGGGAGCCCACCTTCCGCCACCTGGAGTACGAGGGCTACAAGGCCCAGCGGAAAGGGATGCCCGAGGAGCTGGCGGCGCAGATGCCGCTGCTCAAGGAGGTCCTGGATGCGATGGCGGTCCCCCGTTACGAGCTGGCGGGCTACGAGGCCGACGACCTCATCGGCACCATCTCCCGGAAGTGCGAGGCGGCAGGCTGGGCGTGCGTGGCGGTCACCGGGGACAAGGACAGCCTGCAGCTGGTCACGGACCGCACCAAGGTCAAGCTGGTCTCCACCCGCATGGGACAGACCACCACCAAGGACATGACCCCGGAGACCTTCCGGGAGGTATATGGGTTCGACCCCATCCACATCATCGACCTGAAGGCCCTCATGGGCGATGCCAGCGACAACATCCCCGGCGTGAAGGGCGTGGGCGAAAAGACCGCCATGGCCCTGGTGCAGCGGTACCAGACCATCGGCGCCCTCTATTCCGCCATGCCGGACATCGAGGCCAAGCCCGCCGCCATCAGGAAGCTGGCAGAGGGAGAGGAATCCGCTCGAATGAGCTGCCATCTGGCGACAATCATCACAGACGCGCCGCTGGAGTTCGACCCGGCGGAGAACCTGCGCCGTCCCGCCAAGCCGGAGCTGTACAATGTGTTCATGCGGCTGGAATTCAACAAGCTCATTGAGAAGATGGGTCTTACCGCGCAGGAGGCCCCTGCCGCGGAAAAGCCGGAAAGCCCCAGTCTCACCGTCCGCGTGGAGCGGGCAACGGAGGAGGCGCAGGCGGAGAGCCTGCTGAAGACCTTCCGGGGCGCGGAGCATGTGTCAGTTCTGGCCCTGCCGGACCTGTCCGCCGTTGCGGCGCAGTGCCGAACGGGAGAGGATACCGCAGTTGTGGGCGAGTTCTGTTTCAGCCGCTACAGCGGGGACTGGAACAAGCTGCTGGCCACCCTGTTTTCAGCGGACATCAAAAAGGTCTCTCACGACGTGAAGGATCTGACGCGGACGCTGCTGGAGAACAATTTCCCGGCGGAGGGCTTTGTCTTTGACACCGCTCTTGCGGGCTATCTGCTGGACGCTACGGCGGGGCATTACGAGATTGAGCGGCTGTTCGCCTCCTGGTTCAAGGAGGAGCTGCCCAAGCCTCTCCATCTGGAGCCGGACGCCTTCTCCATGCTGGGGGACGCCGCCCAGGCGGAGGCCGCTTTCCTCAGCTACCTGTCCGCCGTAGACGCGCTGTACGAGGCCATGCTGCCCAGGCTGAAGGAGACGGACGTGGATTGGCTGTATTTCCATGCCGAGCTGCCCCTGTGCCGGGTGCTGGCGGAGATGGAAACGGCGGGCTTCCGGGTGGACGCGCGGGCCTTGCAGTCCTTCGGGGAGGTTCTGTCCGCCGCCATGGACACACTGGAGGAAAAAATCTATTCCTATGCCGGGAGGTTCAATATCAACTCTCCCAAGCAGCTGGGCGAGGTCCTCTTTGAGAAGCTGGGGATGCCCGCCTATAAGAAGACCAAGACCGGGTACTCCACCAACGCGGAGGTTCTGGACAAGCTCCGGGGCCAGCATCCCATTGTGGGAGAGGTGCTGGAGTACCGGCAGTACGCCAAGCTGAAGAGCACCTATGTGGACGGTTTATTGAAGGTCATTCCGCCGGACGGCCGGGTAAGGACCAGTTTTCAGATGACAGTGACCGCCACGGGACGTCTGAGCTCCACGGAGCCCAACCTGCAAAACATCCCGACCCGTACGGAGCTGGGCAGCGAGCTGCGCCGCATGTTCACGGCGGAGCCCGGGAAAATGCTGGTGGACGCGGACTACAGCCAGATTGAGCTGCGGCTGCTGGCCCATATTTCCGGGGACGAGGCCATGAAGGAGGCGTTTCTTTCCGGGGAGGACTTCCATACAGTCACTGCCGCCCATGTGTTTGGGGTGCCCGTTGAGCAGGTGACGCAGAATATGCGCCGGGCGGCGAAGGCGGTGAACTTTGGGATTGTTTATGGGATATCGTCTTTTTCCCTGTCGCAGGACCTGGGCGTGACGGTTGCGGAGGCCAAGGCGTATATGGACGCCTATTTTGCCCGGTTCCCGGGGGTGAAGGCGTATATGGACGGTGTTGTCCAGAAGGCCAGGGCGGACGGATATGTGGAGACGATGTTCCACCGCCGCAGGGCCCTGCCGGAAATCAAGGCCAGCAATTTCAATACGCGCTCCTTTGGGGAGCGTGTCGCGCTGAATATGCCCATTCAGGGCTCGGCGGCGGATATCATCAAGCTGGCCATGGTGCGGGTCTTTGAGCGGCTGAAGAAGGAGGGCCTGCAGGCCAGGCTGATCATGCAGGTACATGACGAGTTGATTGTTGAGTGTCCCGCCGGCGAGGTGGAGGCTGTCAAGAGCCTTTTGGCAGAAGAGATGGAGGGCGTATATCAGCTGGCTGTTCCTCTCACTGCGGACGCCCACAGCGGGGAGAACTGGCTGAAAGCAAAATGAGTTTTTCCTCTTCCGCCCACGGGGCGGGACGGGGGCGTTCCTTTTCCCTCGTGGGAAAAGGAACCAAAAGCACTCTCAAGGGGGCTCGCCCCCTTGAGAATCCCCTGAATGACGGGGGTATTTATGATTGCCCTCCGACGATACCCTGTTTTGTCCTGATTGAGCAGCTTCGTTGGTGCGCCGCTCTCCTGCGCCTACCCACAGATTCTATCGACAGATTTCACTGCGGCGCCGCTTCCAGGCAGCGGCGCATGGCGACACTGCCCGGACTGGTCGTTGGACAGAGGACAATGACGGGCCCTTGTGCAATCCACCGCCATTCATGCCCTTTCTGTAAGGGCGAATCAAAACATGACATGTTTCAACCCCGCAATCCTGGCAGGCACCTTCGGCGCAGCAGCGATCTCTTCCGATAGAGCGTATCCGCAGGCGCTTCGCCCGCTGGCGGCCCACAGCGCCCCGCAGGACAGCCAGTCTCCCAGATCGCAGCGTAAACAAAAGCAACACATGAAGTATCGCCCTCCGGGCGATGCTCAAGGGATTCTCAAACCGCAGGTTTGAGTGCGTTTTTGCCTGCCTTTGCCGCGCGGCAAAAGCAGGCGCGGGTCCGGGCTGCGTAAGCCCGGGGTATCGAATAAAAACCACCGGGAGCGGCCCGCAGGGCTGCATGAGGAAAGCCTATGAACTATGTAATCACCCCTATGACCTCCTCTCACCTGGACCAGGTGGAGGTGATCGAAAAAATCTGCTTTGACGATCCATGGTCAAGGAGAATATTTGAAGAATCCCTGGTGGAGCCAAACACCACCAATCTGATCGCCCAGGACCCGGCAGGGTCCGTCCTGGGTTATATCAGCTTTACCGCCATTCTGGACGAGGGCGGCGTCAACAACATCGCCGTCCATCCTGCCTGCCAGAGACAGGGCGTCGCCTCCTCCCTGCTGGAGGCGTTCCGCCGGTACGGACGGGACCACGGACTGGCCTATCTCCTGCTGGAGGTACGCCCGTCCAATCAAAGCGCAATCGCCTTGTATGAAAAATCCGGCTATATGGAGGCCGGCAGAAGAAAAAACTACTATCTGAACCCAAAAGAAGATGCCATCATTATGAGATTGGAGCTGACGCCATGCACCTGAGAACCCTGACCCCGGAGGAATTGAAAACCGCCTATGAGAGAGATTTAAAAGAGGCCTTCCCCCCTGCCGAGCTGAAGCCCCTGGCCGCCATGGAGTCCATGCGCGCCAAGGGCGTCTACGACCCGCTGGTTCTGGTGGACGGCGGCGGGACGCCATTGGGCTATATCCTGCTGTGGAAGCACAAGGGCGGACGGTACCTCCTGATTGACTATCTCTGCGTCCCCGCAGGACACAGGAACGGCGGAACCGGCGGCAGGCTGCTTCAGGCCGTCAGAGCCTGTTATCCTGCGGACACCGTGTTCATCGGCGAGTCCGAAGCTCCTACCGGAGACCCGGAGCGGGACGAAATCATCCTGCGGCGGCTGGGCTTCTACGCCCGCAATGGAGCAAAAACGCTGGGCTACGACAGCGCTCTGTTCGGCGTGCATTTCAAAACCATCTGCTGGGCGGACCCCATGCCGGACGAGGCGAAGATCATGCGCAGGCATCAGGAGATTTACTTGCAGCAGTTCGGACGTGAGAAATATGACCGCTATATCCAGATCCCTCTCCGCCCCGGCGAGGCCGTCCGGCCTCTTACAGACTGGACAGAATGACAGCTGCGGGAATTGAGACGTACTCCCGGCCTTGACAACCACCCTCCGTTCCTCTGTGGGTATTTAAGAAGAGCGGCAGCCTTCGGGCTGTCGCTCTTCTTATTTTTGCTTGTTGGTAAATGAGGATTTGGTGGATTTTCCGAAACTCAACGGATGTCCAATCGTTAAAATAATGACAGCATATTTACTATTCTGTATTTTGCAAGCTCCGGCATATTTTTCTTGGAGACATTCACTCCGTAGTCTGGCTTTGACTTTTTTCCTTCGTAATCGTGGGAAACAAACACTTTGCTCTCCTGCCGCCAAGCGGAGGTTGGAATAATATACATATCTGGGTGTTCCTCGTCATTAAGCAGGATCAGAAACAAAAACATGGCATCATCTTCAATGTTAAAATTTTCTTTCAGCATAAAGACATATTGGGAAGAACCCCTGATTCCTTTCACCTGGAATTTCAAAAAGCCATTCCGGCCCTCCGCTACAAAGTCAATTCCGTGGTCGTCTATCTCGGATGTATAGACACTTATCCCATAAGAAATCAGCGTCATTTTTGCATAATACTCGCAAAATGCCCCCACTTTTTGCGTTGTCAAAGCCTTTCCCGACCAAAGCATATTATACGGCCCTCTCTCTTTTGCCATATTTTCGACAGCTTGTTTCAGCAGATTTACGATCGTGAGTCTCTCAGGTTCCAGCATATGTTCCTGGGAGGTACCTGCTCCGTATTCATGCGTTGACTCTCTTTCTTCGAAATCATGATAAGCAAATACATCGCTCTCCTGCCGCTCTTTTATTCTACACTCAAACGCCGCTAAATCGGTCAGATCATGGATGACAGCGGTTTCAATTTTTTCCCATGGACTACACCCATTCCACATATGCCCAAATGGAGCGTCATACAGCTCGACCATTATATCCGATAAGTCCCTTCTCATGCTAAGGCACACATCCGGCATATCATCTATATCATACAAATCCTTGATATATTGCTGATAGGACCAGCTCTCAGAGTCACCTTCTTTTTGGTCCTTCTGAATCAGCTTGTACATTTCAATTACTTCTTCAGCATCATTCCCCATGCCTTGCATATCAATTTTATATTTGACAGCCAATTGACGATACTCGTCCCACGCTGCTCCAACAAAAAAATAGTCTTCGCTTGGGTTATATGATAAAACCCGCATTTTTACTGCTCCTTTCGGAATTTGTTGTATTTTAATCCTCCAAAATTTCATACAAATGTCAATCCAGCTTAGGTTATAGCATAGTGAGCCCAAAATGTCAATAAGGGTTTCGTCCAGCTCACGGAAATCAATTTTTAACGCAGGGAGCGGCAAATAGATGAATCCGTGTAGGGGCGAGCAATGCTCGCCCCTACACAGTCTGGTGCGGTTTGCGAGATGGTTCTTCTGAAAATTGATTTCCGTGCGTCCAGCTTCTGGTTCCCGGTCAAGACGCACCAAATTATGGAATGGTTCTCTTTGGCGAAAAAAAACTTGACAAGTCCTCTACGGGTAAACTATAGTATAATAAATGCAATTTCGTAACAAGGAGAAAGCACATGATATTAGAGACAGAACGCCTTGCCCTGCGGCAGATGGGGGAATCCGACTTCGACGCTCTGGCGGCAATTTTGCAGGACCCGCAGGTTATGTACGCCTATGAGCACGGTTTCTCAGAGGCGGAGGTCCGGCAGTGGCTGGACCGGCAGATGGAGCGGTACGCAGCATACGGCTTCGGACTGTGGGCGGTGATCGAGAAGGCGTCCGGGGAGTTCATCGGACAGTGCGGCGTCACCATGCAGGACTGGGATGGACGTGAGGTCCCCGAAATCGGCTACCACTTACGCCGGGATCAATGGCGTCATGGGTTTGCGTCTGAGGCCGCCGCAGCCTGCAAGGAGTACGCCTTTACTGAGCTTGGTTTTCAGGAGGTCTACTCCATTATCCGGGAGAACAATCTGCCATCCCAGCGCGTGGCCCTGCGCAACGGCATGTCGGTGCGCGGCTCGTTCATCAAACATTACTATGGCATGGACATGCTCCACCTTGTGTTTTCCGTCAAGCGGGGTTCGGACAGATGACGGTCACGTTGGGCGAACGCACGGCGGAGACCGTGGCGGTTTACTTTGAGAAAACCCGCTCCCCTGCTGTTCAGAAAATGCTGCCCCAGAAGGCGCGGACAGTGGAGGAGGCTCTGGCGGACTTTCAGAAAACCCGCGAGCCCGGCGCAAAGAGCTTCGGGCGGACCATTTACGCCGGCGGACAGTATGTCGGAGATGTATGGTGCTACTGCATGGACCCCGGCGGCGACCCCCAGGCGATGGTGAGCTACTGTGTGTTTGAACAGGCACTCTGGGGACGCGGAATCGCCGCAAAAGCCCTGGGACTTTTCCTGGAGGAAGTCCGGGAGCGGTTTGGCCTGGAGCATATCGGGGCTTTCACCTTTGCGTCCAATACCGGTTCTATTCGCGTACTGGAGAAAAACGGCTTCCGGCTGGCGGAAGTCTTTACTGAGGATGGGGTGGAATCTAAATACTACCGCAAATAACCGTAAAGACGGAACTTGTCCGCCTCTGCGGCCTGAGCTATAGCAATCATCAGAATACCGGGCAGTCTGTAGGGCGCGGCGACTCGGCGCGCCGTTCGCAGGAACTGCCAATCAGCGGTGCGCCAGGGATGTCACTCCCTGCAAGCTGATACGTGTCAGCAATTTTGAATCCTGCTATAATTTAATGAATACACAAAGGAGAATCCAGCATGGCAATGGACATGACCTACTTTGACGCCATGGAGGACAAGATCCCCCACGGCAAAATCCGCACCCGCTTCGCCCCCTCCCCTACGGGCTACATGCATGTAGGCAACCTGCGCACCGCGCTGTATACCTGGCTCATCGCCCGCAATGGCGGCGGCGACTTCATCCTGCGCATTGAGGACACCGACCAGGGCCGTCTTGTGGAGGGCGCGACCGACGTAATCTACCGCACCCTGTCCGAGTGCGGCCTGACTCATGACGAGGGCCCGGATGTGGGCGGCCCCGTGGCCCCCTACATTCAGTCCCAGCGGCGGGACACCTACGGCAAATACGCCAGACTGCTGGTGGAGAAGGGGCATGCTTACTACTGCTTCTGCGAAAAGACCGAGAGTGAAGAGGACGCCGGCGAATTCAATCGGGCCGCCGACCCCTGCCGCTCCCTGACCTTGGAGGAGGCCCAGGCCCGCGTGGACGCCGGCGAGCCTTACGTCATCCGTCAGAAGATTCCTGAGGCCGGGACCACCACCTTCCATGACGCTATTTTCGGGGACATCACGGTGGAGAACTCCACGCTGGACGACCAGGTGCTGCTCAAGCGGGACGGCCTGCCCACCTACAACTTCGCCAACGTCATCGACGACCACCTCATGGGCATCACCCACGTGGTCCGGGGCAGCGAGTACCTGTCCTCCGCGCCCAAGTACGATCTGCTCTACCAGTCCTTCGGCTGGGAAGTGCCCACCTACGTCCACTGCTCCCCTGTCATGCGGGACCAGCACAACAAAATGTCCAAGCGCCACGGCGACCCGTCCTATGAGGACCTGAAGGCCCAGGGCTATCTCACGGAGGCCATCCTGAACTATGTGGCCCTGCTGGGCTGGAGTCCCCGAGGGGACAAGGCGGAGCAGGAGGTCTTTTCCCTCTGCGAGCTGGCGGAGGCGTTCGATCTCGCGGGCATCTCCAAGTCCCCCGCCATCTTCGATATCGAAAAACTGACCCACTTCAACGCGCTGTACCTGCGGGCCATGAGCCCGGAGGACTTCCACGCGGCAGCGGAGCCCTACATCCGGCAGGCCGTGACCAACCCCGCGCTGGATACCCGTGCCATCGCCGCCCTGCTCCAGGCCCGGTGCGAGAAGCTGACGGAAATCCCGGAGAAGGTGAACTTCTTTGACGCCCTGCCCCCCTACGAAAAGGATCTGTTCACCAACAAAAAATCCAAGACCAACGACGAGGTGTCCAGACGGATGCTGGAGTCCGCCATCCCCGCCATGGAGGAAATCACGGAGTGGAGCCAGGAGAGCATCCACAGCTGCCTGATGGACCTTGCGGCGAAGCTGGAGGTGAAGAACGCCACCCTCATGTGGCCAGTGCGCATCGCGGCGGCGGGCCGCGCCGTCACCCCCGGCGGAGCGGTGGAAATCTGCCATATTCTGGGGAAAGACGAGTGCTTGTGGCGGCTGCGGCTGGGACTGGAGATGCTGAACCCATGAGCTGGCTGAGTGAACAGTTTGTCCTGTTGGGAAAATTCCTGCGGACGGACTTCCGGAAAACGATCCTGTGGTGCACGGCTGGGATGGCCGCCGCAGGCGTCCTGGGGTTCATGCTCTCCGTATTCCAACCGGACGCAGCGATGGCCGCCATCCAGAACTTCATGGACCATATTGCTGAGTCCGGCGTCATCGACGAGGAGGGGCAGATGTCCGTATTTGCTCTGCTGATGAACAACTGGCGGGCCATGCTGGTCTCCGCGCTGTACGGGCTGGTTCCCTTCCTGTTCCTGCCCCTGGTCAGCCTGCTGGCCAACGGGCTGCTGCTGGGCGTGATGTTCGGAATCTATCAGGCCAACGGGCTGTCCCTGCTGACGCTGCTGGCAGGGCTGGCGCCCCATGGCGTGTTCGAGCTTCCGGCGCTGGTTTTTTCCATCGCCTGCGGCGTGTGGCTGTGCAGGAATATGTGCCTGCTGGTGGTCAACAGCCCGCAGAAGCCGCCGTTCATGGCGCTGGCGGAGGATCTGCTGCGGGTACTGGTGCTGGTCATCGCGCCGCTGACCATGGCCGCGGCGTTCGTGGAGTGCTATGTAACGCCGGTCGTGATGGGCTGGTTCATGTAAAAAAGACGCCATACGCCGCCGCAGATGCCTTTATTGCAGAATTTTCTTTGGTTTTTGCAAAAATCCCCTTGCAATCCGGCGCGGGTTGTGCTATGATATTCCAGATTCCGCACAGGACCGGACGTCTGGCCGGTGCCGCCCCGGCGGTTAGTCAGACGGATGATGGGCCTGGAGGGTAAAACTGAAATATTGGAGGAAACATTAACCATGGCAAGCGTCGTATCTATGAAGCAGCTCCTGGAAGCCGGCGTGCATTTCGGTCACCAGACCCGCCGGTGGAACCCGAAAATGGCTCCCTATATTTATACGGAGCGCAACGGCATCTATATCATCGACCTGCAGAAGACCGTCAAGAAACTGGAGGAGGCATACAACTTTGTCCGCCAGCTCAGTGAGAACGGCGAGGCTCTGCTGTTCGTCGGTACCAAGAAGCAGGCCCAGGAGGCCATCAAGGAAGAGGCCGCCCGCTGCAACATGCATTTCGTCAACGCCCGCTGGCTGGGCGGCATGATGACCAACTTCAAGACCATGCGCACCCGTGTGGACCGACTCTCCCAGCTCAAGCGGATGCAGGAGGACGGCACCTTCGACATGCTGCCCAAGAAGGAAGTCATCAAGCACATGGGCGAAATTGCCAAGCTGGAAAAGTACCTGGGCGGCGTGAAGGATATGAAGAAGCTCCCCGGCGCTCTCTTCATTGTGGATACCCGCAAGGAGCGCAACGCCATTGCGGAGGCCCACAAGCTGGGCATCCCTGTGGTCGCCATCGCCGACACCAACTGCGACCCCGACGAGATTGACTACCCCATCCCCGGCAACGATGACGCCATCCGCGCCATCAAGCTGATCTCCTCCATTATGGCCAACGCCATGATCGAGGGCCGTCAGGGCGAGCAGAATGAGGAGCCCGCCGCTGAGGAAGCTCCCGCCGCCGAGTAAGAATCTGAAACCTTATGGGGCGGGCCCATCCCCGCCCCATTTTCCTGAAAAGAAGGATATACTATCATTTATCAATCATTATGGAGGATATGAATTATGGCTTTTACAGCTGCTGATGTAAAGAACCTGCGCGAGATGACCGGCGTGGGCATGATGGACTGCAAGAAGGCCCTGGCCGCCTCTGACGGCGACATGGACAAGGCCGTGGAGTTCCTTCGTGAGAAAGGGCTGGCCGCTTCCGCCAAGAAGGCTGGCCGCATCGCCGCCGAGGGTATGGCCTATGCCGCCGTCATCAATGGCGTGGGCGTGGTGGTCGAGGTCAATGCCGAGACCGACTTCGTGGGCAAGAACGAGAAGTTCGTGGACTTCGTCAAGGGCGTGGCCGCCACCGTGGCCTCCGCGAATCCTGCCAATCTGGACGCGCTGATGGAGTGCAAGTATAATGGTACTGATCTGACCGTCACCCAGCAGCAGCAGGAGATGGTTCTGGTCATTGGTGAGAACATCAAGGTCCGTCGTTTCGCCCGCTTCGCGGACGGCGTGTCGGTCCCCTATGTCCACGCCGGCGGCAAGATCGGCGTGCTGGTGAATCTGGATGTGGACGGCGAGGTCACCGACAAGGTGCTGGAGATGGGCAAGGATATGGCCATGCAGATCGCCGCCCTGAACCCCCGCTTCTGGGACAAGAGCCAGGTTACTGACGATGTGCTGGCTGAAGAGAAGCGCATCATGCTGGTACAGATGGACAACGATCCCAAGATGGCTGGCAAGCCCGCTCAGGTCAAGGAGAAGATTGTGGAGGGCAAGCTGAACAAGTTCTATGCCGAGAACTGCCTGCTCCAGCAGGATTTCGTCAAGGACGGTGAGGTGACTGTGGAGCAGTATATGAACACCGTTGCCAAGGCCGCCGGTGTGACCGTACGTCTGCTGGACGCCGTTCGTTTTGAGAAGGGCGAAGGCATCGAGAAAAAGCAGGAGAACTTCGCGGAGGAAATCGCTTCCCTGGTAAAGTAACAGCGTTTGATAGCGTCTGAAATAAGACGAGCATGACGTCTCTCGAATAATGACCCCCGAAAGGGCTGTAGCAATTCGTTGCTGCGGCCCTTTTTTGTACCCATCTCCCCCTCCCCCTCCCCCTCCCCCGCCCCTATAACACCCCGGCTAAGTCTCTTTCGGGGGAATTCTTCGGGAAAACGCGCTCCAATGGAAGCAGAGCAAGTAGTATGATAGTCCACAGCAAGAAAACAAAGGGGTAGGCTGCTCTATGTTGCGGATTGCCGTCTGCGACGGCGGCCGCACCGCCGTCCAGTCCAACAGCAAGATTGCGGAGGAAATCATCATCTGAAACGCGGCGCACTAAAAGTACGGTTTGGCTTTGCGCAGTAAAGCGGTTATGCTGAAGGCAGCTGGCAGCACCGGCAACTGATTTTGCTGTGGCCAGACAAAATTCAGGAGGAACCGCTATGAGCAAAAAGAAATCCAACCCGAGCCCTCTCCGCACAGAACCGTCACTGGAGCAATGGGAGGCCCTATATGAGGTTGCGTCAAATCTGAAGGAGTTGGCCGCTCCCTGCGAACCACAAAATTGATTTCCGTGACGCTCCCCTTTTTACTCTTGACAAACCCAGGAGAAGTTAGTATAATTTAACATCAGTTAGCTACAAGTAATGCACTCCGGACCTCCGGCAGGTTGGCGTCTGTCCGGAACCAGAAGTTAGCAGAAACTAATCCTTTTGACAGAGGGAGAGACAGTCTATGATGATTAACAAGCGGCTCATCAGCATGGTGAGCGAAAGCAAAAAATATATGGCGGGAAATGTTGCCTTCCAGTGGTGTTCACTGGCCGGGAACATCGCCATGATGACCGCCATCGCCTCCCTGCTGGCGGCGCTGCCGGACGGCGGAGCGGACAGCGGACGCCTGGGCCTCACGGCGGGGATTGTATTGGCGGCGCTGCTGGTGCGCTGCGTCTGTACCCTGGCGGCATCCCGGATGAGCTTTCTGTCCTCCAGGACGGTGAAGCGGGCGCTGCGGGAAAAGATTTACCAGAAGCTCCTGCGCCTGGGCGCGTCCTACAGCCAGCAGGTGCAGACCTCGGAGGTGGTGCAGGTGACTGTGGAGGGCGTGGAACAGCTTGAGACCTACTTCGGCGCATACCTGCCCCAGTTCTTCTACGCCATGCTGGCCCCGCTGACGCTGTTCGCGTACCTGTGCTTTGTAAACGTCCCAGCCGCCGCCGCGCTGCTGGTGTGCGTGCCGCTGATTCCGGCGGCCATCGCGGCGGTACAGACCTGGGCCAAGAAGCTGCTGTCAAAATACTGGGGGCAGTACACCGCTCTGGGTGATACCTTTCTGGAGAACCTGCAGGGCCTGACCACGCTGAAAATCTATCAGGCGGACGGCTTCAAAAACGACGAGATGAACGTCCAGGCGGAGAATTTCCGGCGCATCACCATGAAGGTCCTGACCATGCAGCTCAACTCCATCACCATCATGGATTTCATCGCCTACGGCGGCGCGGCGCTGGGACTTGTCATGGCCTGCACGCAGTACGCTGGCGGACATGTGGACCTGGCGGGCTGCCTGCTTATCATCCTGCTGTCGGCGGACTTCTTCATCCCCATGCGGCAGCTGGGCAGCTTCTTCCATGTGGCGATGAACGGCATGGCGGCCAGCGATAAGATTTTCCACCTGCTGGACCTGCCGGAGAGCGATCCGAAAACCATGCGGTGTCCGTCCCAGGGCGGCATCATCTGCAAGGAGCTGCGGTACGCGTACAAGGCGGACCGGGAAATTCTCCACGGCGTCTCTCTCTCCTTCCCCCAGGGCGGCTTTACCGCCATCGTAGGCGAGAGCGGCTGCGGCAAGTCCACTGTCGCCGCCATCCTCATGGGCCGGAACCAGGGCTATGGGGGCTCTGTAACCATCGGCGGCGCGGAGCTGCGTGAAATCAGCGAGGACAGCCTCATGGAGCACATTACTTACATCAGCCACCAGAGCTACCTCTTCAAGGGCACGGCGGCGGAGAACCTGCGGATGGGCAGGCCGGACGCTTCGGACGCGGAGCTGTGGGCCGCGCTGGAACGGGTGAAGCTGGCGGATTTCCTGCGCAGCGGGAGGGGGCTGGACACCGCTGTGGCGGAGAAAGGCGGCAACCTCTCCGGCGGCCAGCGCCAGCGGCTGGCGCTGGCCCGCGCGCTGCTCCACGACAGCCCGGTCTATATCTTTGACGAAGCCACCTCTAATATCGACGCGGAGAGCGAGAACGACATCATGGCGGAGATTCACGCGCTGGCGAAGCAAAAGACCATACTCCTGATTTCCCACCGTCTGGCCAACGCGGCGGATGCGGACAATATCTATGTGATGGATCAGGGCGTGGTGGCAGAGAGCGGCACGCACAGCGCACTGCTGGCGCGGAACGGCGTGTACGCGAAGCTCTGGAACGCCCAGCAGGAGCTGGAGCAGTACATGAAGGGAGGCGCAGTAAAATGAAAAAGCGCAGCGGATTTGCCGTCATGGGACGGCTGGCCGGGCTGGTGAGGCCGCTGGCCGGATTCATGGTCCTGGCTATCCTTATGGGGCTGGCAGGGCACCTGTGCGCCAGCTTTATCACGATCTTCGGCGGATACGCCGTACTGAATATCCTTGGGTTCGATACGCCTGTGACGCTGACGGCGGCGTTTGCATGCGCGGCGCTGTTCGCAGCGCTGCGGGCGGGGCTGCGGTACGGGGAGCAGAGCTGCAACCACTTTATCGCCTTCAAGCTGCTGGCGCTCATCCGGGATAAGGTGTTCCGCGCCCTGCGGAGGCTGGCTCCCGCGAAGCTGGAGGGCCGGGACAAGGGCGACCTGATCGCGCTTATCACCTCGGATATCGAGCTTCTGGAGGTGTTCTACGCCCACACCATCTCCCCCATCTGCATCGCGGCGCTGTTCACTGCGGTCCTGTGCGTTTTCATCGGCTCCTACCACTGGGGCCTGGCGCTGCTGGCGCTGGCGGCGTACGCTGTGGTGGGCGTTGCGGTCCCGCTGCTGGTCTCCCGGCTCAGCGGCGACGGCGGGGCGAGGTTCCGAGGCAAATCCGGGGAGCTGAGCGGCTTCGTCCTGGACAGTCTGCGGGGCCTGGCGGAGACCATTCAGTTCGGCCAGGGCCAGAAGCGTCTGGCGGAGATGAACGCCAGGACGGATGCGCTCTCCATCGACGAGGAGCGGCTCAAGCGCACGGCAGGCCGGGGTACGGCCATCACCAACACCATCATCTTGCTGTTCGACCTTGGGATGCTGTTCGTCTCCGCCGGGCTGTACCGCAGTGGGGCGGCGGGCTTTGACGGCGTACTGATCCCCACGCTGGCGCTGTTCTCCTCCTTCGGTCCGGCCGTGGCCCTAGCGGCGCTGGGCAGCACTCTGCAAAATACCTTCGCCGCCGGGAACCGGGTGCTGGATATCCTGGACGAGGACCCGGCGGTGGCGGAGGTCTCCGGAAAACCCGAAACCGCCTTCTCCGGAGCGGCGGTCAGCCACGTGACCTTCTCCTACGGCGGCGAGACGGTCCTGCGGGACCTGTCCGTGCCCATCCCGGCCCGCACGGTGGTGGGCGTCGTTGGCAGGAGCGGCAGCGGGAAATCAACCCTGCTGAAGCTGCTTATGCGCTTCTGGGACGTGCAGCATGGGAGCGTCACGCTGTCCGGCGTGCCGGTGGCGGAGATCAATACCAGCGGCCTGCGGGCCATGGAGGGCTTCGTCACCCAGGAGACCCACCTGTTCCGGGACAGCATCCGCAGCAACCTGCTCATCGCGAAGCGGAACGCCGCCCAGGAGGAGCTGGAGGCCGCCTGCAAAAAAGCCTCCGTCCACGACTTCATCATGAGCCTGCCCCAGGGCTACGACACCTCGGTAGGCGAGCTGGGCGACACCCTGTCCGGCGGCGAGCGGCAGCGGATCGGGCTGGCCCGGGCATTCCTCCACGACGCGCCGCTGCTGCTGCTGGATGAGCCTACCAGCAATTTGGATACCCTCAACGAGGCGGTGATTCTGCGCTCCCTCCACGAGGAGCGGGCGGACAAAACGGTGGTGCTGGTATCCCACCGGCAGTCCACCATGGGCATTGCGGACACGGTATATTCTGTGGAAAACGGGAGGATGAGCTGATGGCGAAAACAGACGCGTCCAAGTGGAAGCGGGAAAAGGACACGGTCTCCCTGATGATCGCCCTGTACTGCAAAAAACAGCATCACACCCGCAGGCAGCTCTGTCCGGAGTGCGCCGCGCTGCGGGACTATGCCTGCCTGCGCAGCGACAAATGTCCCTTCATGGAGACGAAAACCTTCTGTTCCAACTGCAAGGTCCACTGCTACAAGCCGGAGATGCGGGAAAAGGTCCGTGCTGTCATGCAGTTTTCCGGGCCGAGGATGATTTTTTATCACCCCGTCATAGCGGTGCGCCATGTGATTGAGACCAAAAAAGAAAAGAAAAAACGGAGGTAATGTCATGAGTGTGAAGAAGGCGGTCTATGTTTTTCTGGGGTGCGCCGCGCTGGGCCTGGGGGCGGTGGGAGCGGCGCTGCCGCTGCTGCCGTCGTTCCCGTTCCTGCTGCTGGCGGCGTTCTGCTTCGGCAGGAGCTCAGAGCGGCTCCATACCTGGTTCATTGGAACGAAGCTATATAAGAACAACCTGGAGAGCTATGTGCAGGGCAGGGGCATGACCAGGAAAGCAAAGATCCGCATTATGGTTGCGGTGACGCTGATTATGTGCGTCGGGTTCTTCATGATGCACAAGGTACATATCGGGCAGATTGCTCTGGCCTGCGTTTGGATGTTCCCTGTCATCTACTTTGTGTTCGGCGTAAAGACGGTTCCGGCGGAGGCTCCGGTGGAGAACCGGAAATTTTGAGGAGGGCTCGAAATACTCAGGATTACGGTAAAGGTGGACGGGATGCTGTGCGGGATGTGCGAGAACCATGTCAACGACGCCGTCCGCAGGGCGCTCCCGGTCAGGAAGGGATAGACGGTCATCTTTTCGGGGGATGGCATCAGCGAAGCAGCTCTGCACTCCGTCATCGGGAACACGGGGTATGAGGTCAGATCCGTGTCTGCGGAGCCCTATGAGAAAAAGGGGCTGTTTCATTTCGGAAGGTAACGGCGGGGCCGCAGTCCTTCCCGACGGTCACAGACAGAACGGCCATTCGCGTTTATGCCGCGAATGGCCGTTCTGTCTGTTTTGCGGTTGCCGCCGCAAAACGACTTGAATCAGAGCAATAGCAAAGCAGCTGCGTCACGACCCGGTGGACCGGTAATGCCGCACCCCCAGCCGCCACAGCAGAGCGCATGGAATGAGAAACACCAACGACACCACCGGCAGCAGTCCATACCACGCAGGCCCCCGGTCAAAGAGGTATTGCAGCGGCCAGTGCTGCACCAGCGCCAGGGGCACCAGGAATGTCAGTACCAACAGTACTGGCCTGCCGTAGATGCCGAAGGGGTACTTGCCGTACTCCCGGGGACCGTCCAGGAAGATGTTCAGCGCCTCTACGTGCTCCAGGGTGAAGAAGCAGACGCAGGCGTTGACAAGGTACAGTCCGAAGAAGATCCCCGCCCCGCACAGGATCATCAACGCCAGCGACAGCGCCTTGAACGGCGTCCAGGACACCGCGCCGGAGCCTGTTGCCCAGACGAGCATCGCCGCCGCCTGGAGCGCACGGGCCAGCATGGTGGGCTTCACCTCCTGGCACAGCACCTGGAAGAGGAGAGGTCGGGGCCGCACCATGATGCGGTCAAACCGGGCGTCGGAGAGGATCTGGTGGAAGACGTCGATGCCCCTGGCGAAGCACTCCGCCAGACTGGTCCCCGCCAGGATCACCGCGTAGCACAGACTCAGCTGCGGCATGGTATATCCGTCAATCGTGCCGAAGCGGTCCAGCAGGAATACCACGCCCAGGAACACGTTGGTGGTAATCAGAAGATGCCCCAGGCAGCTCAGGAAAAAGCTGGCCCGGTAGGTCATGGCCGAGCGCAGGTGTATGGACATGAATTTCAGATATAATCTCATCTCTCATCCCCCCAGTATCACTGCGCGGCGCAGGCCGTTCCTTGTGAGAAGATACCCCGCTGAGATAAGCGCCGCAATCCAGAATGCTTGCAGCCCCATCACACGGGGGATCTCCGCCAGGGTGATGTCCCCGCTGAAGATCCGCAGGGGCACGTTCTGCATGGAGGCGAAGGGCGTCAGCTCCGCGAACCGCCGGACCCCCTCCGGCAGGAAAGGCAGCGGCACGATGGCCCCGCCAAACAGGTCCGCCGCCGCCACTGACACCACCATGATCCCATTGGGGTCCGTCAGATAGAAGGTCAGGGCATAGACCAGCAGCGTATAGGCGCATACCACCAGCACCATCAGAACGATGGACAGCAGGAACAGTCCGAACACCGCCGGGGAGACCCTGAGCCGCAGGCCGTAGGGCGCGGGGATGAAGATGCTGACCGCGATGACCGGGACCATCCGCAGGGCTGCCCGGGCCAGCCGGTTGGCAATGGAACGGGCCATCCACATGCTGTAGATGTCCGTAGGCCGCAGCAGCTCGTAGGACACCGCGCCGGTCTTTACCGCGTCCAGGATGTCATACTCCCAGTTCCACAGGGCGAACAGCGTCAGGAACGCCTGCTGGAGCCAGATGTAGGAGGCCAGGGCCTCCATACCCATGGGGAACCGCTCCGGGGCCTCCAGCCAGAAGGCCCGGTACAGCAGAATCTCCATCGCGCCCCACACAAACTGCGTACTCATGCCCGCCAGGGCGGCGGCCCGGTATTGCAGCCCCGCCATCAGCCGCATTCTGAAGAAGGACCAATACTTTCCCATCTTGCCGCCCTCCTTAAATGCCGAAGCGGCGGTACAGGTCAGCCACCGATTCCTCAGTGGACAAGTTCTCCCCCGCCATGGCGCGGATCTGGGCGGTGTCGCCGTCCAGGAGAAGCCGGCCCTTGCCGATCAGCAGCACCCGGGAACACAATGCATCGATGTCCTGCATGTCGTGGGTGGTCAGCAGGACCGTGGTGCCGCACAACCGGTTCTGCTCCAGGATGAACGCCCGGACCTTCAGCTTGCTCACCGCGTCCAGGCCGATGGTGGGCTCGTCCAGGAACAGGACCTCCGGTCCGTGAAGCAGGGCGGCGGCGATTTCGCAGCGCATCCGCTGGCCCAGCGACAGCATCCGCGCCGGAGTCCTCAGCAGGTCGCCCAGATCCAGCAGGGCCGTCAGACGCTCCAGATTCTCCCGGTACGCCGCCTCCGGTACGCGATAGATGTCCCGCAGCAGGTCGAAGGACTCCCGGACGGGCACGTCCCACCACAGCTGGCTCCGCTGCCCGAAGACCACGCCCAGGCGGGCTACATGCTTCTTCCGGTCCTCCCAGGGGACCAGTCCGTCCACGGTACACATCCCGCCGTCCGGACGCAGGATGCCGCTGAGGATTTTGATAGTGGTGCTCTTCCCCGCCCCGTTGGGGCCGATGTAGCCCAGAATCTGTCCGTCAGGGACGGTGAAGGTCATGTCCCGCAGAGCGGGGATCTCGGTGTAGTCGCGGGAGAAGATGCTTTTCAGCGCGTTTCCCAATCCGGCCTCCCGACGCCGGACCCGGTAGGTTTTTGAGATACCTTTCATTTCGATCATCAATTTTTGCTCCCTGTCCGAAAGATAATCCCGCTGTTTTCAGACCAGCGGGCGGCGATCAGGCGCGCCGCCGTAGCCTTAAAGGCAAACGGGAGGCAGTCCGTCCGCAAGCCGCGCAGGAGGTCACGAGCCTTCCCTGCGCGGGACAGAGCTGCCCTCTTTCCAGAGCCGGAGTGGAAACCCCGGGACAAAAAGGATGTTTATTTTAACATTGCCCGGATGCTATGTCAAGGTTTTGGCCACATTTTGGCATTTTGATCCTGTGAAAATAGATTCCTCTGAGGGTTTTGTGATGATAATGATTGTGGCTGTACCCATCCTTTTGGCATTTGCCACAGTCACAACATGGTGGACTTTTCCTCCCTGTTGTGTTATGATGACAAAAAACGCCGGAGGCTGTCTATGCTGTATCAAACGCTGAACGCTCACGGGGGCGACCTGTATGGCCGCACCGTAGAGCTGGATTTTTCCGTCAACACCAACCCGCTGGGTACGCCGCCCGCCGTCATCAAGGCGGTGCGGGAGTCCGCACCGGACTTATGCCAGTACCCGGACCCCTGCTGCCGGGAGCTGGCCGGAGCGCTGGCGGCGTACGAGGGCGTACCGGAGGATTACATCCTCTGCGGCTGCGGGGCGGCGGAGCTGATCTACTCCTACTGCCGCGCCATCGGCGCAAGGACCGCGCTGGTGACCGCCCCGACATTCTCTGAATACGCCGCTGCCCTGCAAGCGGAGGGTTGCCAGGTTCTGTCCCATCCGCTGCGGGAGGAGGACGGGTTTGAGGTAACAGAGGCGTTCCTTCGTACGCTGCGGGACACGCCCGCCGGAGCCGTTTTCCTGTGCAGCCCCAATAATCCTACCGGGCGGCTGATTCAAGAGGAGATCCTGGCGGAAATCTGCCGTATCTGTCAGGACAGAGACATCCGGCTGTTTGTGGACGAGTGCTTCCTGGAGCTGAGCGACAGGAGCCGGACCGCCTCCCTGAAGGGGCGTCTGGAAGCATTCCCAGGGCTTTTCCTGCTGAAAGCCTTCACCAAGACATACGGCATGGCGGGACTGCGGCTGGGATACTGCCTCAGCGCGGACCGGGAGCTGCTGGCGAAAATGGGACGGGCCGTGCAGCCCTGGAACGTATCGCTTCCGGCCCAGAGGGCCGGAGCCGCCGCGCTGGGGGAACAGGACTTTCTCCAGCGGTCGTGGGAGTTGATTCAGGAGGAGCGTCCCCGGCTGGCGGCAGGACTGGAGGCGCTGAGGCTCTGGGTGTGTCCGTCTCAGGCGAACTATCTGCTGCTGAAAAGCGAACAGGAGCTGGCGGCTCCTCTGCTGGAACGTGGAATTCTAATCCGGGACTGCTCCAATTATGAGGGACTGGGCTGCGGCTGGTACCGCGTGGCGGTCAAGACCCGCGATGAAAACCGGCGGCTGACCGCCGCGCTGGCGAAGATCATTCAATAAGGAGGCTGCATATGGCAAAGAACATCATGATTCAGGGCACCATGTCCAATGCGGGAAAGAGCTTGCTGGCGGCTGGGCTGTGCCGGGTCTTCCGGCAGGACGGCTATAAGGTCGCGCCATTCAAGAGCCAGAACATGGCGCTCAATTCCTTCATCACAGCGGACGGCGGCGAGATGGGACGCGCCCAGGTGGTGCAGGCCGAAGCTGCCAGGATTGCGCCGGACGTGCGGATGAACCCCATCCTTCTCAAGCCCACCACCGACATGGGGAGCCAGGTGATCGTCAACGGCGCGGTCCAGGGAAACATGCGGGCCATGGAGTACTACCGGAGGAAGCCCGACTTCATCCCGGCGGTGCTGGAGGCGTACAACAGTCTGGCGGCGGAGTACGACATCATCGTTATTGAGGGCGCTGGGAGCCCGGCGGAAATCAATCTGAAAAAGGACGACATCGTGAACATGGGGCTGGCGAAGCTGGTAGACGCTCCGGTACTGCTGGTGGGCGACATCGACCGGGGCGGCGTGTTCGCCCAGCTTTACGGCACGGTGGCCCTGCTGGAGGCGGACGAGCGGGCCAGAATCAAGGGCGTGGTGGTCAACAAGTTCCGGGGCGACCGGGCCATCCTGGAGCCGGGAATTGAGATTCTGGAGAAATTGTGCGGCGTACCGGTGACGGGGGTAGTGCCCTATCTTCATGTGGACATCGACGATGAGGACAGCCTCTCTGCCCGGTTCGACCGGGGGACGGAGGCTCGGCTCATTGATGTGGCGGTCATCCGCCTGCCCCGCATCTCCAATTTCACCGATTTCAGTCCCTTCGAGCGGTATGAGAACGTATCCCTGCGGTATGTGGGCAGTACCCGCGAGCTTGGCGCGCCAGACCTCATCCTCTTGCCGGGGACCAAGAGCACCATTGAGGACCTGCGCTGGCTGCGCCAGAGCGGGCTGGAGGCCGCAGTATTGCAGGCCGCCTCCGCCGGAACGACTGTACTGGGCATCTGCGGCGGGTACCAGATGCTGGGCAGGAAAATCTCCGACCCGGAGGGCGCGGAAGCCGCTGCCGGAACCGAGATTGCCGGATTGGGGCTGCTGGATATGGAAACCGTGTTCCGGGGCGAGAAGGTCCAGACCCAGACGCGGGGGACCTTCCCGGCGGTGGAGGGCCTGCTGGCCCCGCTGTCGGGCATGGCTTACGAGGGCTACGAGATTCATATGGGGCGCAGCGGCGAAGCCCGCCCCGCCCTGGTGGGGCGGGGGAACGTTTATGGCACCTATGTCCACGGTGTTTTTGACGCGGCCGGGGTGGCGGACACCGTGCTGCGGGCGCTGTGCAAGCGTTCCGGGAAGGATTTCACCCAGTTGGGAGCCTTCGACCCCGCCGCCTACCGGGAGCGGCAGTACGACATCCTGGCGGACGCGGTACGGCAAAGCTTGGACATGGAGGCCGTCTACCGGATTGTCGAAGCATGTAATTAGAATACGGCAAAACGGCTGTTTTTGCCGGAAGGCCCGGCAGCAGTGAGTAGGGACTGCATCCACCCCCTCCATCAGACACAACCCCAGGGTTCACACTGAACAACTAAATCATACTTGTGATTCCATGCTGTTTCGTCTATAATGGCTGTCATAACAATACGAAAAGCTGATGTGGTATACGGAGAGGAGTACAAAGTGAATTGTAAAGAAAAGCCGCAGACCGCTTGGGTTACCGCCGTTGCCATCATGACTCTGGCATGGCCTACTATCGTCGAGCAGGTCATGCAGACGGCGGTCCAGTACATTGACACAGCCATGGTAGGCGCTCTGGGCACCCAGGCTACTGCGGCAGTCGGAGCGACAGGCACGTTTGGCTGGCTGGTCGTCAGCACATTTTCCGCCATGGGCGTGGGCTTTCTGGCGCTGATTGCCAAGGCCTGCGGCGCGGGGAACGAGTCCGCCGCCATCTGCGCCGCTATCAGCGGCATGGTTCCCGTATGGATGCAGGCGGATCCTGCGATCCAGAAGCTGGCCGGGACCTATTTCCTTATCATTTATCTTCCCATGCTGCCAAGGGCCGCAACCATCCTCTTCGGAACGGTCCTCCGGGCGGCAGGCGATACCAAGACGCCGATGAAGGTGGGCATTATTGTCAACTGCATCAACGTCGTTTTGAATTTCCTGCTGATCTATGAGACCCGGACAGTCTCCCTGGCGGGCGTTCAGTTCACTATGCCGGGCGCCGGATGGGGCGTGATTGGAGCGGCGGCAGCCAGCGCCCTCTCCTTCGTCTGGGGCGGCATCCACATCACCTGGGTGCTCTGGAAGCACCCGATGGTCTCCCCGAAGGGCATGAGCCTGAAGCCGGACATGGATGTCTTGAAGCCCTGCGTCAGAATCGCCCTTCCCAATATGCTCCAGCGCATGGGCACATCTCTGGGCTTTGTGGTCTTTGCCTCCATGATTAACGCCCTCGGCGAGGTAGCTACCGCCGCCCATACCATCGCCAACACCGTAGAATCGGCCTTCTACATCCCCGGCTATGGAATGCAGACCGCCGCCGCGACCCTGTCCGGGAACGCCTACGGTGCGGGAGACAGGGAGCGCATGAAGTCCCTGGCCAATATGTTCATGCCCATTGAGATTGTGCTGATGATCCTCTCAGGCACAGCCCTCTTTTTCTCCGCTCCGGCGCTGATGCGCCTTTTCACCAGAAGCCCGGAGGTTATTGCGCTGGGCAGTACGGTTCTGCGCATGGTGGCGGTTTCTGAGCCCTTTTACGGGGTGTCCATCATCGTCGAGGGCCTGATGATGGGCGTCGGAAAAACCCGCCCCCCCTTTGTCTACAATATCACAGGTATGTGGTGTATCCGCATTGTGGGAACGCTGATCTGCACCCGGTTCCTGGGCATGGGGCTGATTTCTGCCTGGGCGTGTATGATCGCGCACAATATGCTGCTGTTTGTGCTGTATTTGCTCACATATCTGAAGGGAAGCTGGAACCCGCTGAATGCAAAGGTCTGACAAGCAGAGCGCCTTCTGATGGTGTGGATGCAGGCTTCTCCATGGCGCGGTTCTGCCCTGGAGAAGCGCGCACAATGTGCGCCCCTATACAGTCTGGCGCGGTTGGGGCGAAGGCTCTTCTCAGAGTTGATTTCCCTGGAAGAAATGAACAGCATCCTTGACAGACAGGGGGCGCTTCATGTAAAATATAGGGTAGTGGTTGATTGATAAAGGAGTGATCGTACCAGCCATGTCGATTAAGAAGAAACTTACGTCCCTCCTCTCGGGACAGAAGACGGCGGAGCCGGTTGAGACGGCGCAGAAAACGGTTCCCGAAGCGCCGGAGCCCGTCAGGGAGGAAATTCTGGTAACAGCGGACCGTGACCCAAGCCAGTATGTGCTGGAGCTGCCCGAAGAGCATCAGATTTATCAGCTTCACAGCCAGCGGCGGCATGAGGCCGGCTATCTGCCCACCCCCAGGCTCTGTCTGGACGAGGAGGGCCTGCTGTCCCCGGAGACGCTGCGTATAGAGCTTCCCCGCCTGCGGACGCAGGTAACGGCGGCCTGTAACGCGCGCATGAAGGAAGCCAGAGGAAAAAATAAGGGCGGCCTCGGAAAGAAAAAGCGAAAGGACAAGGACTCAAAAGCCAAAGAGGAAGAGCAGGAGTCTCCGGAGCAGCAGGCGGAGGGTCCGCCGGCATTGGACGCGCTGCCCTGCTTTTTCCTCTCCGCCGACAAGCTCCTGGCCTGGATTCTGGTATTCCCGCCGATGCGGGGAGGAAAAGAGCTGTCCCGGAACCAACTCTATGAGGCGCTGATAGAACGGGGCATCGACTATGGAGTGGACACAAACCTGGTGAACCAGCTCGCCCACAACGAAAGGAAGTATTTCAACCTCTACCTGGTCGCCCGGGGCAAACCCGCCTTCAACGGTAAAAACGGCAACATCGTTGACAACTTCCCAAGAGTTGTTGAGCGTACGCTGGATGTGGATGAGTTCGACCAGGTGGATTATACCGCCCTCAACCTCATCCGCAACGTAGACCAGGGGGAGGAAATCTGCCATCTGATCAAGCCGACGGAGGGCGAGCCGGGACGTTCGGTCCTGAACGAAGAGATTCCCGCCAAGAGCGGTCGGGACGTCCCCCTTCCCAAGGGACGGAATACGGAGATCAGCGAGGACGGCACCCAACTTCTGGCCACCATCGCGGGCTCGGTGGAGTTCACCGGGCGCAGTTTTCAGGTCAACCCCGTGCTGGAGATTGCCGGGGACGTGGATTTCTCCACCGGAAATCTCAACTTCATGGGGGACATCAACATCCGCGGCAATGTGCTCAGCGGCTTCACTGTCCGGGCCAGGGGAAACATCCAGGTAGCCGGCGTGGTGGAGGCCGGGAGCACCGTGGAGGCCGGGGGAGATCTGGTGGTGGTCAAGGGCATTCTGGGCGATGGCACCACTACCGTTCAGGTCCACCGCAATGTGTTCTCAAAATATGTGGAAAACGCAACGATCTCCGTGCGGGAGAACCTTCAGACCGACTGCATCATCAGCAGCAGCATTTACTGCGGCGGAGAAGTGGTGGTCCAATCGGGCCGGGGCAGCATCATGGGGGGCCGGGTATGGGCGGCAAAACGGGTCCGGGCCAATGCCGTCGGCTCCCAGTCGGAGTGCAAGACCTCCATCCATCTGGGCGGAAACCCATGCGGCAGCTTTGAGCAGGAGGTGGCCCAGCGGGAGGTCAACCGCCTGGAGATGGAGCTGGAGCGGCTTTCCTGCCAGCCGGAGAGCCCTGTCCGTTCCAGCCTCCTGGGCAAGGCGAAGATCAGACTGATGACAGCGGAGATGAAGCTTCGCCAGCTGGAGTCGCGCAGCGATGACGCAGGAGACGAGGAAGCCGAAGAGAGCGGCAAAAGCGAGGACAGCGGCGTTGGGCGTCTGGAATGCGCCATTGCCTACCCCGGCACAAAGATTCGGATTGGCAGTGAATCGCTCCGCCTGCACAATGTGGAGCGGCGCTGCGTCATCACCATCGTCAATGACGAGATTGTTGTGATGTGAGCGGCAGGTCTGCGCTCCGGATCCAGCGGCGCCCTTTTTGCGCATGAAAAATCCATCAGAAGGCAGCTCTGCGATGCCTTCTGATGGATTTTTCCGCTGCCCTGTCAATCGTACTGCCGCACTACCGCCGTAACGCGCCCCAGAACCTGAGCGTGGGTACCGTCAATGGGCTGGTAGGCGTCATTCTCCGGCAGGAGCCAGATCGCGCCGTTCTGCTTGGAGAAGCGCTTCACCGTGGCCTCATCGTCCAGCAACGCCACCACGATCTCTCCGTTGGAGGCAGTGGCCTGACGGCGCACAACCACCAGATCGTCCGGCAGAATTCCGGCCTTCAGCATGGACTCCCCACGGACCCGCAGGGCGAAATACTCCCCCTCGCGCCCGTGACAGTCGAAGGTCAAATAATCGTCGACGCACTCCTGCGCCAGGATCGGCGCCCCGGCGGCCACGTCGCCTACAATGGGGATACGGTCCTTCTCATACTGCTGGGTCAGCACGATGGCGCGGCCCTTGAAGTCCCCCTTCGCAATACGGCCTTGCTCCTGGAGGCGCTTGAGGTGGAAATGGACTGTGGACGGGCTCTTCAGCCCCACAGCTTCGCCGATCTCGCGTACGGAAGGCGCGTATCCCTGCTCGGGGATGATGGTCTGTAAATATTGATAAATGCGGTCTGTCATATCAGTCTTTTTCGGCATAACGGATCCTCCAATTATAAATCTGCGTTGTCTGCGTTGATTGCTGGTTGCATTATAACACGCCCTGGCGAAAAATGCAACGCCTGTTCTTCTATTTTTCAATTATTTTTTGACCAGAAAAATTTTTCATTTTCATTTGACGGCTCTTGCAGACTGCGGAGCGCCGTTCGGGAGAGAAAAAGCGTCTGCTCCCTGTCCGCTGCAAGGGCGGGAAACAGCCGGACGTTTCCTCCGGCTGTTTTTCCCGTTTTCCGTCCGGCATACCGCAGGTTCCTGACCGTGTTCAAAATTGATTTCCAGGACCTTTGCACTCCGGAGTTTACAAATGCCTCTGAGGATGCTATACTATTCGGGAAAATACAGGAAGGGGTACAAATGGATGAGCAAGGAACGGGTCTACGAGCTGCTACGGGCGGCGGGAGAGGGACATATCTCGGGCCAGGCGCTCAGCGAGAGCCTGGGCATCAGCAGGGCGGCGGTATGGAAGGCCATCCAGTGTCTGCGCGAGGAGGGCTATACCATTGAGGCCCGCACAGGTCTGGGCTACCGTCTGACCGCGGCGCCGGACTCGCTGACGGAGCGGGAGGTCCGCAGGTTCCTGACTGTGGACTGCCCGGACCTGCGCTGTCTGGCAGAGGTTGATTCCACCAACTCCTACCTGAAACGGGAGGCCCTGGCGGGCGCTCCCCATGGGACGGTGGCGGTAGCCAACTATCAGAACGCGGGGCGGGGCCGCATGACCCGCTCCTTCCAGTCGCCGCCGGGACGAGGGGTGTATCTCTCCATCCTGCTGCGCCCCCAGCTGCCACCGGAGGAGCTGCTGGGCGTGACGGGCATGACGGCGGTGGCGGTCTGCGCAGCCGTGGAGCGGACCGCCGGAGTCCGTCCAGGCATCAAGTGGACCAATGACCTGGTGCTCAACGGGCGGAAGCTGTGCGGCATCCTGACGGAGATGGCGGTGGAGGGAGAGACGGGAATAACCCAATTCCTGGTCATCGGGGCGGGCGTGAACGTCAGCCACACCCCGGAGGACTTCGAGCCGGAGGTGGCGAAAATGGCGACCTCCCTGGCGCAGGAGGGATACCAGGTCTCCCGGGCCGCCCTGGCGGCGGCTATGGCGGAGGAGCTGTACCGCCTGTCCGAGGCCCTGGGCGGAGATGTGAGCGGCTGGGTGGACGCCTACCGGCGGGACTGCGTGAATCTGGGGAAACGGGTGCAGCTGCTGTGGACAGACCACCAGACGGAAGCGGAGGCAGTGGATATTGACAGCCAGTTCGGCCTCATCGTCCGGCTGCCGGATGGCAGCGAGACCACCGTCCGGACCGGCGAGGTATCGGTCCGGGGACTATATGGATATGTGGAGTGACGAAGATGAAAATCAGGCCCTATAACAAGCTGTACAGCGCCTACCGGGGAAAGCCCCAGTGGAAGGGCTCGGTGCGGATTGCAGCAGCCGCGGCAGCGGTTCTGCTGCTGCTTCTGGTGGCGGCAGCCATCGTATTCCGGCGGGAGCTGGCGGTTGCCGGAACCATCCGTCCCCTTGACCAGGGACTCCCCGCTTACTTTATGGAGGTGAAAGGAGACTACTATTTTGAGGAATTTCTGGCCCAGGGCGGCGCGTCCTCTGACGGGGAGGTGAGCGCGTTCCTGTCCGGGAAGATTTCCAAGGGCTTTTACCGGGTCCCGGTGGAGGCAGGCCGGAAGGGGTGCAGTGTCCTGAGCGTCTGGAATGAGGGCAGCATCCACCTCTGGGGCAGGAACTACGACTGGACAGGGTCCGTGCCGGTCATCGTCCGGCATATCCCCGAGGAGGGCTACGCCTCTCTTTCCACCTGCGACTTCCAGAACATCACCGGCAGCGCGGAGGCCCTTCCGGAGGGCATGGTGAACAAGCTGCTGGCGATTGCCGCCCTGTATGTGCCGCTGGACGGCGTGAACGATGCGGGACTGTGCGTGGCGGACCTGGAGGTCAACGAGGGCGGGATGCCCGACCCGGACACGGAGAAGCCCGACCTGACCATCACTACCGCCATCCGGCTGCTGCTGGACAAGGCGGCCTCGGTGGACGAAGCCCTGGACCTGCTGCGGCAGTATGACATTCATCCCTCCGGCGGTATCAGCCACCATCTGGCGGTCTCCGACGCCAAGGGCAATTCCGTTGTGGTGGAGTTCACCAGGACCGGGTTCACAGCCGTTCCGGCGGAGGCGGTGACCAACTTCAATATGCTGGCGGGCGACACCGCCGCAGGCGGCGAGAGCGCCCGGAAGTGCTACGAAATCCTGACCGCCCGCCTGGAGCAGGGCGTCATCACCAACACGGAGCAGGTCAGGGACGCCATGCAGGAAGTTTCCCAGACCGATTCCACATGGACCACCCAGTGGTCCATAGTCTATGACCAGAGCCACCCCTATGTCACATGGTATTTTGGCGGGGACTTCACCCAGGGCGGCAGCCTGTCCATCCTGCCGTAGCCGGAGCGGAGGTGTGAAGGACAGCGTGAGCGTTGAGCTGGACTGCCCGCACTATGTCCACGATCATGCGTATGGACAGATCCATGCGGAGATCCGGGACTATATTCAGTCGTTACCCCAATAAGTATCTATCAAACAGGTAAAAGGAGAGAGCTATGAACATTTACCCTGATCTATTCCTCACCTTTGCGAAGGTAGGGGTCATGACCTTCGGCGGCGGCTACGCTATGCTGCCCATCCTCCAGCGGGAGGTGGTGGAGAACAAGGGCTGGGCCACCGAGGAGGAGCTGACGGACTATTTCGCCATCGGACAGTGTACCCCCGGCATCATCGCGGTGAACACCGCCACCTTCATCGGCCAGAAGAACAAAGGCGTACCGGGTGGCATCATCGCCACCCTGGGGCTGGTGTTTCCTTCGCTCATCATCATCTCCCTGCTGGCTGGGATCATCACGACCTTCTCCCATCTGGCCTGGGTTGCCCACGCCTTCGGCGGCATCCGGGTGTGCGTGTGCGTACTGATTCTGAACGCAGTGGTAAAGCTCTTCAAAAAGGCTGTCATTGACGCGCCCACCATGGTCATTTTCCTGGTGGTGGCCCTGGGCAGCTTCTTTACGGCCATCAGCCCGGTTGCCTTCGTGCTGGCGGCGGCTGCGCTGGGTATCGCGCTGAAGAATGTGGGGGTGAAGAAATGATGCTGACGCTCTATCTGCGGCTGTTTTACGAGTTCTTCAAAACCGGCCTCTTCGCCGTAGGCGGCGGAATGGCGACCATCCCGTTTCTCTACAACATGGCGGACGCCACCGGATGGTTCACCCGCATCGACGTGGACAACATGATTGCCGTAGGCGAATCCACCCCCGGTCCTATCGGCGTGAACATGGCCACCTACGTGGGCTACATCACCGGCGGCAACGTGGGCGGGACGCCCGCCGCCATCCTGGGCGCGGTGGTGGCGACCCTGGGGCTCATCACGCCGTCCATCATCGTCATCCTGATTATCGCGTCCTTCCTCAAGAGCTTCCGGGACAACCGGTACGTGGACAGCGCGTTCTACGGCCTGCGGCCCGCCTCCACGGGGCTGATCGCGGCGGCGGGGCTAGCCGTGGTAGTCAGCAACCTGTTTTTTGAAGAGGCCATGGAAAGCGGCTTTTCCCTGGCGGTGTTCAACTGGAAGGGCTGGGCGCTGGCGGTTGTGCTGTGGGTCCTGACCAACAAGGTCAAGCAGACCAGGAAGCTGCATCCCATCCTGTTCATCCTGGCCTCCGCCGTGATAGGCATCGCGTTCAGCATGTAAATAAAGCAAAAAGGCTTGCCGTTTGCGTGACGGCAAGCCTTTTTGCTTTATTTACCGCTCTCCCCTTTTTCCTTCCGGTACTGTCCGATCAAGCCGTCGTATTTCCTTCCGGTGATACGGTAGTAGATATCGAAGCCGATAGTCATGACGAGAAAAGTCAGGAAAAACATGCCGATAAACGTCGCCCAGGCGCCCATGTTGTCTGTCGGGAACCACTCCGCCTTCCAGGCGGTGAAGGACAGCGCGGGCAGGAACAGGACCACAAACAGCAGGCTGCGCCAGGTGTACCGCATTTTCTTGATGATCCAGTCTGAGAAACAGACCCCCTGAATCAGCGATCCCGCTATGCAGGCCAGCAGCAGCGTCCACAGCAGCGTGGTGGAGACCGTCCGGTTGTCAAACAGCCAACTGAAAAACAGATAGAAAAACATGGCCCCCGTATACATCAGGCTGGCCGCCGTTTTCCACTCCATCATACCCTTCCAGAATCGTTTCATTTCAAAATACTCCTTTCCAGCTCCCGCAGCTTCTCCTTGATGTCTCCGGCGTACTGGCGGGACACGTACACCTGCTCCCCGTTGTCCATGGTCACCAGCAGCCGTCCGCCCAGCTCGGGCCGGATGGACTGCACCCGGCGGAAGTTGATGATGGCGGACCGCCCCGCCCGCAAAAAGTCCAGCTCCCGCAGCGCGTCCTCCAGCTCGTACAGCCGCAGCGCGGACTCACAGACGGCTTTCTCCGTGTAGAGGAAGGTCTTTTTGTCGGCGGTGTCGATGTAGAGGATGTCCTTCACGTCCAGCAAACGGCGTTCTCCGTCCAGGATGCCCACCAGTTTTTTCTGGTGGACGCGGAGCATGGCGACCAGCCGCAGGATGTCCTCGTCAGCCTGGGGACAGTTGATGATGACCTCCGTCTCGGGGAAGGATGGGTCTTGATTTAACGTGATCTTCATGTGTTCCCTCCTTTCATGACCATTCTAACAGAGCCGGTGAGGAAAGCAAGCGGTTTTGCCTCAGAGGCAGGTTTCCGGGACTCAGATGCATCCGTGTAGGGGCGAACAATGCTCGCCCCTACACGGATTTTGCAATTCCGAAAATAACGCGTCAGAAATTGATTTCCGTACAGCGCGCGGGTCCCCTCTTGCAATTTTGTCCTGTTCATGGTACACTTTTTTCGATATTGTCAGAAAGCAGGAGCATCCCATGGAATTATATGCAATTTACGAAACAATGGGCCTCAGCCGGGCGGTCTTTGACCGGGGTGAGGCCGTGCTGGCAGGGCTGGAGGACCGTTTCCGCGCCATCGACCTGACCGCCGAGTACAACCAGGCCAAGGTCCTCCAGGCCATGCAGTCCAACCGGATCGGAGCCAACCATTTCGCCGCCACCACCGGCTACGGCTATGACGACGACGGCCGGGAGCGTCTGGAGCGGGTTTATGCGGACGTGTTTCATACGGAGGCCGCACTGGTGCGGCCTCAGATCACCTGCGGCACCCACGCTCTGACGGTGGCGCTGTCCGCCAACCTGCTGCCGGGGGACGAGCTGCTCAGCCCGGTGGGACTGCCCTACGACACCCTCCAGGAAGTCATCGGTATCCGGCCCAGCCCCTGCTCCCTGGCGGAGTACGGCGTGGCCTACCGGCAGGCGGACCTGAAAGCGGACGGCAGCTTCGACTATGACGCCATCCGCGCCGCCATCACGCCGAAAACAAAGCTCATCACCATCCAGCGCAGCAAGGGCTACGCCACCCGCCCGTCCTTCTCCGTCCGGCAGATCGGGGAGCTGACCGCCTTCTGCAAGGCCGTCAAGCCGGGCGTGAAGGTCATGGTGGACAACTGCTACGGCGAATTTGTGGACGTGATTGAGCCATCCGACGCGGGGGCCGACATGGTGGTAGGGAGCCTCATCAAAAACCCTGGCGGCGGCCTGGCCCCTATCGGCGGCTATATCTGCGGCACGCAGGAGTGCGTGGACCGCTGCGCCTACCGTCTTTCCGCCCCGGGGCTGGGGCAGGAGGTGGGGGCCAACCTGGGCATCCTGCCTGCGTTCTACCAGGGCTTTTTTCTTGCGCCCACGGTGGTGGCCGGGGCGCTGAAGGGGGCGGTCTTCGCCGCGCATCTCTATGAGGGACTGGGATTCCGGTGCGTCCCCGCCGCCGGGGAGCCCCGCAGCGACATCATCCAGGCTGTGGAGCTGAGCAGCGAGGCGGCCATGTGCGCGTTCTGTGCGGGCATTCAGGCGGCGGCCCCAGTGGACAGCTTCGCCGCGCCTGTCCCCGGCGACATGCCCGGTTACGACAGCAAGGTCATTATGGCGGCGGGCGCCTTCGTCCAGGGCAGCAGTATCGAGCTCAGCGCTGACGGACCTATCCGTCCTCCTTACGCGGTGTACTTCCAGGGGGGGCTGACCTGGCAGCACGCCAAGCTGGGGATTCTGCTCTCCTTGCAGAAAATGGCGGACGCCGGGCTGGTTACGCTGTGACCCTGTGCCCTGACACCCCATTTGTTCATGAAAAGTTGATGAATCCGTCCTGCATCTGTGCTACATTTGTTAAAACAAGGATTGCAAAGGAGTGTCGATCATGAAGCTCACCACAGCCAGCCGTACCTTTCAGCTGCTCAGCCGCATTCTGGACGTCAGAACGTCTACCGAGCCCTTCCTCCCCACCGCGGCGGAGAAGCCCTCCATTCCGCTGGGCGCTGTTTCCCAGCCCTTTCCGCGCGCCACACCGGAGAGTCAGGGCGTTTCCTCCCGGCATATCCAAAATTTTCTTGAGGAGCTGAACCGGGACCGGGAGCTGTACGCCCAGAGTGTGATGATCCTCCGGAACGGAAACGTCATCTGTGAGGCCGCCTATGGTGCCCAGAACCTCCAGGCCGCCAAGTATACCTTTTCCGCCTGCAAGAGCGTGGTATCTCTGGCGGTGGGCCTGCTGGCGGACGACGGGGCGCTGTCTGTGGAGGACGAAGTCTCCTCTTTTTTTGAGGAATCCGGTTCGACGGCCCTGCGCCGCCGTCTGAGAGGCATGACGGTAGAGGACCTGCTGACCATGCGCTCCGGCGTCCTGTTCACCGAGGCGGAGGCCCTGACGGAGGCGGACTGGGCGCGCCGCTTCCTGGGTGATTACCTCAAGAGCGAGTCCGGGGCGGAATTCGCCTACAACAGTCTGAATACCTATATGCTGTCCGCCATCGTCTGCCGCAGGACTGGAAGAAGCCTGACAGAATTCCTGCGGGAGCGGCTTTTTGAGCCGATGGACATTACGGACATCCACTGGGAGACCTGTCCCAAGGGCATTGAAAAGGGTGGATGGGGACTGTATATCCGTCCCGAGGACCTGGCGAAGCTGGGCCAGCTGGTGATGAACGGCGGCCTGTGGCAGGGGAAGCGTCTGATTTCCCAGGAGTACCTCACCGCCGCAACCACCGCCCACGCCCAGGTGCCGGAGACAGTCGGGGATTTCAACTACGGCTACCAGATTTGGGTGGGCCGCCATGAAAACACCTTCCTGTTCAACGGAATGCTGGGGCAGAACGTGCTGGGCTTCCGGGACACCGGCATCCTGGTCCTCACCCACGCCGGAGCGGATACGGATTTCCAGGAGAGCAGGTATTTTGAGATCGTCAGCCGGTATTTTGGCGGCGCTTTTCCTGACTCCCTCCCCGAGGATGCCGGAGCGCAGGCGGAGCTGTCCGCCGCTGTTTGTGTATTTTCCGCCTACAACCGGGAAACGGAACCTGCTGGCGAAGCCGCCGCGCCCTTCCTGGACCGGTCCTTTGCGGTCCGGGACGAACGTTCCGCCTCTGTAGGACTGCTCCCCCTGGCGCTCCAGGCGTTGTATAACGACTATACTGCCGGTGTAGTTTCGGTGGCTGTCAGCGGCAAGTGCGGAACGCCGGAGCTGATCTACCGGGAAGCAGATGCGCTGTACCGTCTGCCCGTTGGTCTGGGACGGCCAGTTGTGGTACAGCTGGATTTCCGGGGGAATGTGTTCCATGTAGCCGCTCTGGGGCGGTTTACCCACGACGAGGAAGAGCGGCCGGTGTTCTATATCCAGCTGGATTTTATTGAGACGCCATGCGTGCGGATCATCAAGCTGGTCATGGATGGCCGCCGGATGCTGCTCCGGCAGACGGAGACGCCGGGAGTACCGTATGTCAGCGGAAAACTGTGCAAGGCTGCGCAGTCGCCGTTATATAAGCCGTTGCTGCTTATGGCCGCAGGCGGGACAGAAGAGGATTTCCTGCGCTATAAGACTTTGCAGATTTTATCTCCAGAGCTGGTCTGTGAGGAGGAGGGGTGACTGCCCCTCCTCCCCTGCTGTTTGTCCCCCTGCGGGGGACGGGAGCATTCTTTTCCCTTGTGGGAAGAGAACCAAAAGCACCCTCAAGGGGGCGGACCCCCTTGAGAATCCCCTGAATGTTGGGGGGTGATTGCCCTCCGACGATGCTTTGGTTGGTTCTGACTCAATGCCTTCGCTGGTGCGCCGGACTTCTGCGGCTACCCACGGGTTCTATCGGTAATGCTTTGTTGATGGATGTACTCCAGCGCGTCGCGCTGCTTCCCGTATGCGCATCCGCTTCGCTAGACATTCTTTTATCAGCAGCAGTCGTTCTGCTTCCTCTA
>JAAWQM010000085.1 GCA_022800525.1 Oscillospiraceae bacterium | reverse complement strand
GAAGCGCTACGTCTCCCAGGGCTACGAGACCAACCGCAGCGTCATCGAGACCCTGGATCTGGGCTGGGAGCTGCTGAGCATCCTGCCCAAGAGCGAGCTCAAGCGTATCAAGCAGGAGATGATCGACAAGTATCTTCCCAAGAAGGATTGAGCTTGCCGGATAGTTTAGGAAAGAGGTGAACAGATGGCCTCAGCAACGATAAACCCGACCAGAATGGAGCTGAACCGGCTGAAGGGCCGGCTGAAGACCGCCACCCGGGGCCACAAGCTCCTCAAGGATAAGCGGGATGAGCTGATGAAGCAGTTCCTGGAGATCATCCGGCGCAACCGCGTGCTGCGGAAAAAGGTGGAGGAGGGCCTGGAGCAGGCCAACGCTGCCTTTACCGTGGCCTCGGCCCTCATGAGCCCGGAGATGCTGGAGCAGGCCCTGCTGTATCCGAAGCAGAGCGTGGAGCTGGATATGAAGTCCCGGAACATCATGTCCGTGGACGTGCCGGTGTACGAGTTCCATACCAAGAATGAGGACCCGGCGGAAATCTATCCCTACGGCTTCGCCCAGACCTCCGGCGAGCTGGACGCGGCGCTGGAGGCGCTGGCCAACGTGTTCCATGATATGCTGGAGCTGGCGGAGGTTGAGAAGACCATGCAGCTGCTGGCGGCGGACATCGAGAAGACCCGGCGGCGCGTCAACGCCCTGGAGTACGTGATGATCCCCGACTTCCAGCAGAAGATCCGGTATATCTCCATGAAGCTGGATGAAAATGAGCGCGGCAATATCACCCGCCTCATGAAGGTCAAGGATATGGTGCTGCAGGAAGCGCATGATTTCCAGCCGCCTGCGAACGGTTGAGCCCCAGAGGCTTAAAAGAGTTTCGAGCCTGAAAGAGGGATGGAAAGCGTAGGATTTTGAATGCCGATTGATCCTTTCTCCAACGGGCTTAAGCGTGAAAAGATGGTACTGATTGGGATAAAACCTGGTCAGTACCATTTTTCATACTGTGCTTGCGCCCGCATAAGCCCTGTGATTGCTCGGGTAAAGCCCAATAAAACCCGCTTCAACACCGGCAGCCGCCGGCGCACGGCGCAGCAGCAAAATCTGCCGACAGAACATATCCACAGGAGCTTCGCCCCCTGGCAGCCCATGGCGCTTCGCAGAACAACCAGTCTCTCAGATCGCAGCGCAAAATAAATGAAGTATCGCCGTCAGGCGATACGCAAGGATTCTCAAACCGTTGGTTTGAGCGTGTTTTTGGGTACTTTTGTCACGAGACAAAAGTACCCGGGGGGGCCGGGGGCGAGAAGTCCCCGGACTGCCGAACAGAAACAACTCCCCCTTGCCGCCTCCGGCGGCAAAGGCCCCGGTCTCGCGCAATGGAAGCCTGTGAACCATGTCAGGCGGGGAACCGAGCAGCATTAAGCGGGACGAAATGTGCCGCGAGGGCTCCGGTTCGGAGCGGATGCTTGCGGAGGGGATTTTATGGCGCGATTATTTTATTTTTCAGGAGGCGAGCGCATGTATCAGGCCCTCTACCGCAAATGGCGGCCCAAGGCCTTCGCTGACGTGGTGGGCCAGGCCCACATCACCGACACCCTCCGCAGGCAGGCCGCCCAAGGCCGTCTATCCCACGCCTACCTCTTCACCGGTACACGCGGCACCGGCAAGACCACCTGCGCCAAGATTCTGGCCAAGGCCGTCAACTGCCAGCATCCCGTGGACGGCGACCCCTGCAACCAGTGCCCTGCCTGCCTGGGCATCGACAACGGCAGCCTGCTGGACGTGCTGGAGCTGGACGCCGCCTCCAACAACGGCGTGGACCACGTCCGCGCCCTCCGGGACGAGGCCATCTATTCTCCCGCCAGCGTCAGGTACCGCGTCTACATCATCGACGAGGTCCATATGCTCACCGTCGCCGCCTTCAATGCCCTCCTGAAGATTCTGGAGGAGCCCCCTGAGCACCTGATTTTCATCCTCGCCACTACCGAGCTTCACAAGGTTCCCGCCACCATCCTCTCGCGCTGCCAGCGTTTCGCTTTCAAGCGCATTCAGCCCAGGGACATCGCCGCGCGGCTGGCTTATGTGGCGGACCAGGAGGGTATGACCCTGACCGCTGACGCCGCCGAGCTGCTGGCACGGCTGGCCGACGGAGCGCTGCGGGACGCTCTGAGCCTTCTGGACCAGTGCGGCACAGCGGGGGGAACCATCGACAGCAGCCGGGTGCTGGACATACTGGGGCTGGCCGGGAAGGTGCAGACCGCCGGACTGATGGCCTCGCTCCTGCGCCGGGACGCGCGGGAGGCCCTGCTGACATTGGACCAGCTCTACCGCGGCGGCAAGGATGTGGGCGCGCTGCTGAACGAGCTGTCCACCCTGACCCGCGACCTGTTGATCCGCATGACCATCCCCGACGGGGGATCGGCCCTGCTGTCCGGCGGGTACGACAATGCGGTCATGGACAGTCTGAGCGAAGGCGTCAGCCCTGCCCGGCTGCTGTTCATGGCCTCGCAGCTGCAAGGGGTCTCCGCCGCGCTGCCCCTCAGTCCCAACCGCCGCACGGATGCCGAGCTATGCCTCATACGGCTGTGTGATGAGAGCCTTTGCGGCGACGTGACCGCCCTAGCGGCGCGGCTGGCACGGCTGGAGGCGGGAGGCATCCCTCCCGCCTCCGCCCGCCCTGCGCCTGCGGCGCAGCCGCCGCTGGACGGCCCGCCTGTTGCTCCACCTGCGGAGCAGGCGCAGGGCGTTCCCGCGCAGAGTGCGCCCGCTCCTGAGAAGGCCCCGCCGCCTGACCCCGTCGGGGACGCTCCGCCCTGGGACGGCGACGATGCGCCGCCGCCATACGGCGAACCAGCGATCCAGCCGCCCAAGGCTGTTGATCCCCTTCCGCCGCCCGCGCCTGCCCCCAGGCGGGAGACCGTGGATCCGCTGCCCGCGAAGTCCCCCGCCGCTGACAGCAGTCTCTGGGGCGAGCTGGTGGAGCACTACAAAAACAAGCTGACCCCTATGTTCTGGTATGTCATGGACGACGCCAAAGGCGTAATGGAGGAGGACTCCATGGTGGTCCACTGCGGCGACGACTTCACACTGGAAACGCTGAACTGCCCCGAGGTGTCCCAGGTGATTCGGGACGTGACCGGCAGGAAGCTGGGACGGCCTGTCACAGTGCGCTTTGTGGTGGGCGGCATAGATCAGCTTCCCAAGGCTGACAAGCTGGATGAGCTTATCCGCAACGGTGGGAAATACAAGGAATTTACTGTGAAATAATGCGTTCCGCCCCCGCCGTTTCCGGCGGGGGCTTTTTCCTTCGCCATAGAAATCAAATCCCGCGCTTCCTTCGCGTCTCCCCCTGACAAGCGCTGCGCGTTTGGCGCTGGCGGAACGCTGGGCGGAATAAATGGGAAAATCCGCCCTTTTTCCCTTGACCAGCCCGTTCAAAAGGGCTATAGTGGAGAAAAATGCCAAAGGAGCGGATATCATGGGCAGAGTTGCATTCATTACCGGCGGGAGCCGGGGCATCGGCCGGGCTGTCGCAAGGCGCCTGGCGGTAGAGGGCTATGCGGTGGGAATCAACTACCTCCAGGCCCGGGAGCAGGCGGAAAAGCTGGCGGCGGAACTGCGGGAGGCGGACTGTCAGGCAATGGCGGTACAGGGGGATGTGGCGGACCGCGTGGCCGTCACGGCGGCCATCCGGCAGGTGGAGGCCGCCTTCGGGCCGGTTTCGGTCCTGGTCAACAATGCGGGCATCGCCCAGCAGGACTTGTTTCAGGACACTGGGGATGAGCTGTGGCACAGGCTGTTCGCGGTGAATGTGGACGGGGCGTACCATACGATTCAGGCGGTGCTGCCGCACATGCTGCATGTGAAGCAGGGGAGTATTGTGAATATTTCCTCTATCTGGGGACTGCGGGGATCGTCCTGTGAGGTGGCTTACTCAGCGACGAAGGCAGCGGTCATCGGGCTGACCCGTTCCCTGGCGGTGGAGCTGGCCCCGTCCGGCATCCGGGTAAACTGCGTCGCGCCGGGGGTAATCCGGACGGACATGGTGGAGGCGCTGGGAACGGAGACGATCGCCATGCTGGAGGAGCAGTCCCCTATGGGGCGTTTGGGTACGCCGGAGGAGGTTGCCGCCGCCGCGGCGTTCCTGGCAGGCGGCGGCGCCTCCTTCATTACCGGGCAGGTGCTGACGGCGGACGGGGGATTTGTGGTGTAGGGCAGTTTTATGGCAATCATTAAAATTGCGGACAGCCGGGGCGCGGCCCGGTTCCCATTTGCCATCCATTCTGAAGTTTGCCATAAAAGCTGATTTCCGTGCGTTTCACCTCTTGCATGGACTGCCAAATGCTGGTATAATGTCAAATGAAAGATTTTGCGCTTTCACAAACCGTTTATAACCGTTCCTAAAGAGAGGAGACCTGATATGCGTGATTATGTGATTCTGACCGACAGCTGTTGCGATTTCTCCGCCGAAATGGTGGACGAACTGGGGCTACACGTCCTCCCCCTGTCCTTCGTGATGGAAGGGAAGGAATATTTCAACTATCCCGACAACCGCGACATCGACCCGAAAGTCTTTTACAGCAAGCTCCGCGCCGGTACGCTGGGCACCACCTCCGCCATCAACGTGGCCGTGTTTGCCGAGACCATGACGCCGCTTGTGGAGTCCGGCAAGGACATCCTCTGCGTCAGCTTTTCCTCCGGCCTCTCCACTACCTATCAATCTGCCTGTATCGCCGCAAAGGATGTCGCGGCCTCCCATCCGGGCTGCAAAATCCTGGTGGTGGACAGCCGCGCCGCTTCTCTGGGCCAGGGCCTGCTGGTTTATCTGACTGTCCAGGAAAAGAAAAAGGGCCGCTCCATTGAGGAGCTGCGGGATTTCGTGGAGGAGTGCAAGGGCCACATCGACCACTGGTTCACTGTGGACGACCTGAACCACCTCAAGCGGGGCGGCCGCGTGTCCGCCGCCGCGGCCCTGGTGGGCACCATGCTCCAGATGAAGCCTGTGCTCCATGTGGATGACGAGGGGCATCTGATTCCCGTCAGCAAGGTCCGGGGCCGCAAGGCTTCCGTCAAGGCGCTGCTGGACAAGATGGACGAGCTGGTGGAGGACCCCAGCGTGGTGTTCATCAGCCACGGCGACTGCGAGGAGGAGGCTGTGGCTTTGGGCGAGTCTATCAAGGCAAAATACCCGGTGAAACGGCTGGTCATCAACTATGTGGGGCCTGTCATCGGCAACCACTCCGGCCCCGGCACGCTGGCCCTGTTCTTCCAAGGGAAGCACAAGTGATTTTCAGGAACTGGCGAGGTGACAGGATATGGTCAGAGGAATTCATCATGTGTCGATGAAATGCGGGACTATGGAGGCGTTTCAGGAGGCGAAGGAATTTTACTGCGGCATACTGGGTCTGCCCGTGTGGAGGGAATGGCCTGCGGGCGTCCTGATTGACACCGGGAATGGGCTGATCGAAATTTTCAGCAATGGTGATGACGAGCGCAGGCAGGGCGCAGTCAGGCACTTCGCTCTGGCGGACACGGATGTGGACTCAACCGTTGAAAAGGTCCGGCAGGCGGGGTATGAAATCCTGATTGAGCCGAAGGATATTTCCATCGGCCCGGAGCCTGGATTTCCGGCGCGGATTGCCTTTTGCGCCGACCCGCTGGGTGAGGAGATCGAGCTGTTCCAGGAGCGGTGAGTTGATGGATTACTGGCATTAATGAGCGGATACTGGGATTCGCCCAGATCTACCAGGGGCTTTGCCCCTGGACCCTGCCGCTGAATTCTGGCCCTGAACTTCATCATTTCCACGTGCTGGCCAACAGATCCCATCTGGACAGAAGAAAGGCGCGGAGGCGAAAAGCCTCCGCGCTGTTTGCTTTTAGGTAAAGCTGGGATCACATATATTTCCGCATGGTATCCGTAGCGGATTCAGGGTCGGCGCTGACCGTGATGGTGGCCTTCAGGTTCAAGGGGGAGGTGAAGGAGTCCAGCCAGTTCAGGAACTGGCCGATGCCCCGCTCATCATTGCTGTGGGCAACCTTGCAGAGATTGTCCACAAAAATGTGGGAAATATCGTAGTTGCCCGCATACAGGCCGCAGATGAACCCGCGAAGGTTCTCAAAGCTGTCGATGTTGAATTCGGAAGCGTCGATCAGGCGGGTCTGGTGGCGGAGGTTGAAACTGATGTTGCGCTGCGGCTCGATGCAGACCATGCAGCCGACCTCGTTTTCAGCCGCATTCTCCATCAGTTCGATGAGCTGCTTGGTCTTGCCCTCACCGGAACCGCTCATAATAAGTCTAACCATATGAAATCACTCCTTTACTTCGTTTGGTTGGCTTGTACCTATACAATACCACATTCCCGCCGGAAACACAACGGGGAAATTGCGTTTTCATAAAAAATTAACAGGCGCTTTTCACCGGCTTACTCCAGCGTATAACGGGTCACGCCGAACAGCTTCGCCAGCTGGAGCTTGGCGGCCATGCTCTCCTCGCTCTGATACCAGAGAGTCGCCGTCTGCTGTTCGTCCGCCGGATAGATGCAGTAGGCGCTCTCGTACTGGCCGGAGTAATAGGTCTTGGCCTCCGGCTGGGCCAACGCCTCCTGGACCTCCGCAGCGGTGAGGAGGTCGCTGGTCATGCTCTCTCCCCCAGTGAGGGTCCGCACGCCGCCGGCCGTCAGACGCAGAACGGCCTGCCCCATATCGCCGCTGTTGTACTTTATCCGCCGCAGAGCGGCATAGAGGTCGGTCAGGGGCTCCAGGGGAGTGATGGGCATCTCGGTCCCCTCCTGGGCCATGGGGACGGCAATGGAGATGGTCTGGTAGCCAGCCGCACTCTCCAGGCGGACGGCGTCCACCGCCAGCTGGTCATGGAGGCGGATCAGCACTGTGGCGGCCTGCTCGCGGGTGGCGGGCGCGTCAGGGTCGAATTGGCGGTCGGTTATGCCGTTCATGAGCCCCATGTCGTAAGCCAGAGTGATGAAGCCCGGATTGACGGTCACATCGTTGAAGGGGACGCTGTACTCTGAGGCGGCCCCGGCCAGGTAGGTATAGCCCAGGCTCCGCAGCAGCATGGATGCCATCTCGGACCGGGTAACGGCCTCCTCTGGGCGGAATTCACTGCCTGCGGCGGCGACGGCGGCGTTGGCGCGGGCGGTCTCTACAGTCTCCGCGTACCACGCGTCCGCCGGGACATCGGTATAGGCGGGCTGCTGGGGCTCCGCAGACTCCCAGCCGAAGAGCCGGACCAGGGCTGTGACGAACTCCGCCCGGGAGATAGGCTGTCCCAGGCCAAATTTGCCTTCCTCCACCCCTCGGAAGATGCCCAGCGAGGTGGCTTTTTCGATGTTCTCCGCCGCCCAGTGGCTGGCGGGAACGTCGGTATAGCCAGATTCCGCTGCTGAGGCCGTGGCGGTCAGCCCCATACAAAGGGCGAGCACGAACACCATCGTCAGTATATTCTTTTTCAGCATTGATTTTTTCATAAATTGACTCCTTAGTTGGTCTTTGGTTAAGTTGGGGTCTATTGTAGCAGATTTTTCCCAAAGAGTCAAATTTTATACGATTCTGGGTATTTCTTCCAGAATTGGTTGCGCTGCCCGCTGGGGCGGAAGCTTACTTTTCCCTTGCAGGAAAAGTAACAAAAGTGCCCTCAAGGGGGCGGACCCCCTTGAGAATCCCCTGAATGCTGGGGGTTTATTTGCCCTCCGGCGATACCCTGGTTGGTTCTGACTGAATGCCTTCGCTGGTGCACCGCTCTTCTGTGCCTGCCCACTTGTTCTATCGGAGGCGGGTGGCTGCGGCGCCGTTTCTCGAATTGGTACACATCCACCGCCATCCATGCGGTTGGTCAACGGCCCATTCGCAGAATCGTTTGGATTGATACATCCCTGCAGGGGCGCGCATTGTACGCCCGCTCACTAAAAGGGTTAGTATTTTAGGGACGGAGAAATCCGCACAACAACAGGCGGTGGCAAACATGGCCCAGAAAACCAGGATTACAGCACTCTACGAGCGTTTGATCCGTGACGATGAGTTACAAGGCCCCAGCAATTCCATACTGAACCAACAGGCATTTTGGGAGGACTACGCCCAGCGGAACGGCTTCACCAACATCCGGCACTTCACGGACGATGGTGTGAGCGGCACGACCTTTGACCGGGACGGCTTCAAGGCCATGATTGCCGAGGTGGAGGCCGGGAACGTGTCCACCATCATCGTCAAGGACATGAGCCGCTTCGGGCGGGACTATCTCAAGGTTGGCTCTGACACTGATGTCATGTTCAGAGATAAGGGCATCCGGTTTATCGCCGTCAACAACGGTATCGACAGCGACAAGCAGGGAGATAGCGACTTCACTCCGTTTTTGAACATCATGAACGAATTTTATGCCCGTGACTCCAGCCGGAAGATACAGGCCATTTTCAAGTCACGCATGGAAAAGGGGCTTCGGTGTTCGGGGAGCGTCCCCTATGGCTACCGCCGCGACCCGGAGGACAAACAGCACTTGATTGTGGACGAGGAAACGTGGCAGCTTGCCCACCGTCTGAAGCGGACTATCCGCAAGCCCAGCTATCCAGACCGCCCCTCCAATCCGCTGACCGGGCTTCTCTACTGCGCCGACTGCGGACACAAGCTGACCCATCATCAGCCGTCCCCCACCGAGAAGAAAGTCTTTGACGCTGATGACGCTTATCTTTGCGGCGGCTACCGCTATTTGACCCGTGACTGCACCATGCACTTTATCAAACCTTCCACAGTGGAGAAACTGGTGCTGACGGCGATCCGCGAGGTGAGCGCCTACGTCCGGGAGGACGAGAAAGAGTTTATCCGCATCGTGCGGGACGCCGCCAGCGCAGGGCAGGAGCAGACCGCCAGAGAGCAGAAGAAGCGGCTTCGCCAGGTGGAGAAGCGGATAGGCGAACTGGACGAGTTAATCAAGAAGCTGTACGAGGGGAACGCCACCGGGAAGATACCCGACAAGCATTTCAACCGCCTGTTGGCGGAGTACGACACCGAGCAGAGCGCATT